>NZ_JBXWZQ010000200.1:0-27286 GCF_059432795.1 Nitrococcus sp.
ATTGCCCGGGGTGGCAGTGGCGGGCCGTCTCAAAGACCGTCCGGCGCGCCGGGCGAGGATGGCGTGATCGAGACCCAAATGACGCTTATGCGGTCGTGGTAGGGACGGTGGTTGCCCACCGCCCCCCGCACAAATCCGTACGTGCGGGACTACCGCATACGGCTCCTGCCTAACGTCGTGACGCATGAAACCGCTCCTCGGAGTAGGGGTGTAGCTTGCGGCAGTACGGGATGTATTGGCGGGCAAGCCGGTTGAACCGGTCCCAGTGCATCCGATGGCGCTGACTGCGCCGCAGCAGAGCATGCCGCCAAGCGCGACAGCCCTCGCTGCGGAAACCGTCAAGGCGCTTCAGAAGGGCGCCTCCTCTCACCCGCCGGGTTGAGCCAGTCCGCCAGTCTCCTCGGCCGATGCCGTCCGGGTCTTTCGCTCAAGGAACTTCTCCTCACCACCGGCCTTACTCACTCGCTCGCCGTCTCGCACCGACCCTCTCTGCCAGCCGCCTTTCCCGGCCCACTCAGCCGCCGCTCACGCGGTCGCCCGGCTTGTGGTACTACTCGGCTGTCCGACGACTCGCCACGCCTCACGTCCCACTTCGCCCTACGGCTTATAGGGTTGCTTATCCCAGCGCCACCTGGGAACGCGGCGAGCCCTCCTGGGGTCACGCCCAGATCTTCCGTACCGTGCCGCCCGCAAACACCTTGGTGCGGCGGGTGGGTAAGAGCGCCTTCGCTGCCATAGTGCCAGCTCGACCTTGCCCCGCCTTCGGCCGACCGGTTCATCATCGGCGTCGCCCCCTCGATTACGGCCCGGTACTTCTCCGCAAGCCCTTCAGATCCCACCTCACGGTGGGCACCCTGCCCTCCGGTTGTCTCCTCAACAGTGCCGCCAACGTAGGTCCCGCCTTGGCCGTCTCCGCCGTTTCCAGCTGCGTGCCCGTTTAGGCGCTCCCCTATCGCTGCACCCCGGCCGGCGAGGCATTACCCCCGCCTTTGGATATGGCGCCCCTTACCCGAGCGCCAGTGGGAGTTCAACCCACCTGATCTGGGCGCTGCCCAGCACACACTACGAGCGACTCCGCCCCTGTGCCCCGCATCGGTACTCTCACCCTCGCGGAGGCTATCCGCTTGGACTTCTCCCTTCACATCGGGACGACAGGTTCCTACGTTCCCCACCAAAGCCTGGGTCAAGGTCACGCCACCTTCATGCCGGACGCCGGTTGAGCAGTAGGCAGGTTGCCCTCAACCTTGTCCCGGGAGCGAGGTCTTTCCCCCGGTTTCGACGCCGCCTGGATACCTTTCGACACGTCATCAGCGGTTCACTCGCGTTCGTCTCCTTGATCCACACCTGACCAAGTCGTGCTCGGCCTTTTCCAACAACGCTCACCACGAGGGCTTTTAACCTACGCAGCTTGTGGCGGTTTGAAGCCTGCTCCTGCAAACCGGCTCCGAGGGGCCTTCCCTCATCTTTGGTGAAGCACCGCTTCCGCCCAGACCTGCAACAGTTGCGTTCGTAGCACACCACCACATGGTATTTGCAGTACCATCTCACATGGGACTGGCTCGTCCAGTCTCGCATGATGACCTCCTTCCGCTTCTCTCGCTTGGAAGGAGGTCATCTACCTCAAGGCACGCCGAAACGGCAGAGCCCCTATTATAGTCACACTGCCATAGGCGGTGGCTCACGTTATTCGAGTTAATCGAAGGCTGGTACAACCCGCATCGGCGGCACTCTGGGATCGGTAACCAATCACCCGTGAATCACGAGAGGGTGCACGCCGTACGTGCCTTGGAACTCAAATCCGAACCTGTCCACTGAAACGGGGGAACTCCATCCGGCAGTTGCACCAACACTCCAGACGCTCCACCTTGGGCATTCAGCACGCAATTCTACTCTCTAGGTTTCGAGTAAAGACTGAGCTGTCCGGATGAACAGAGCGACCGCCGACTCATGAGCTACAGTCGTACCGCTGTGCTCGTCGCGGTCGTGCTGGCCATCGCACCAGCGGCATGGTATTGGAGCCGACCGGTGCCACCGGAGGTACGGGTGGCCCGCGTTGAGCACGGAGACGTCGAGTGGACAGTAACGAACACACGGGCGGGGACCGTCAAGGCCATCCGACGCGGGCGCATCTCGCCAAGCACCAGCGGCCAGGTGGCCCGCCTTCCCATCCGAGAAGGCGCACACGTGAAGGCCGGAGACCTGCTGCTGGAGCTCTGGAACGACGACCTTCGCGCCTCGCTTGACGTTGCACGGGCCAGTGCCAAGGCGTCGCGCGCCCGTGCGAATCAGGCCTGCGTGCAGGCGCAGTCGGCAACGCGGGAGGCCGACCGGTTACGACGGCTGCACAAGCAGGGCTCCGTCTCTGAGGAGGCGAGGGACCGCGCCGTCACCGAGGAAGTTGCGGCGGCCGCCGCCTGTCAGGCGGCGCGTGCGGACACCGTGGTGACGCGTCACAGGGTGGCAATGGCTGAGGCGGCACTGGCCCGTACACGGTTGCTCGCTCCGTTCGCCGGGGTGGTGGCGGAGGTCAACGCGGAGCTCGGCGAGATCGTTACGCCCTCTCCTCCGGGAATACCGACGCCGCCGGCAGTCGACTTGATCGATACCGACTCGCTGATCATCAGTGCCCCCATTGATGAGGTGGATGCCCCGGCCATCCGGGTTGAGATGCCGGCTCGCATAAGCCTGGATGCGTTTCCGGAGCACGTTTTCCCCGGAACCGTGACCCGTATAGCTCCCTACGTACTGGATGTGGAAAAGCAGGCCAGGACGGTAGAGGTGGAGGTTACCTTCGCGGCGCCGCCCGGTGATAACCATTTGCTTCCCGGCTACAGCGCGGATACGGAGATCATCGTGGACGTGGCTGAGGATGTGCTACGGGTCCCCAGCGAGGCATTGATGGACAATGATCGCGTCTTCGTCGTCAACGACGATAAGGTCGAGGTTCATACTGTAACGACGGGCATCCGCAACTGGGATTTCACGGCTGTGCACGCGGGTCTCAAGGCTGGCGACCGGGTGATCGTCTCGGGAAATCGCGAGGCCATCGCCGCCGGTACGGCCGTAAGGATCGCTTCGCAGGCGCCGCGATGATCGAGCTCGCTGGAGTGTACCGCCATTTTGTCGTCGGCGGGGAGACGGTTCGGGCGCTGGACGGCATAGACTTGCGGATCGACGATGGCGAATATATTTCCATCATGGGGCCGTCGGGCTCCGGCAAGTCCACGCTGATGCACATTCTGGGACTTCTCGACCGCCCGACGCAGGGTCTCTACCGAATGGATGGGCTTGACGTGACCCACCTGAACGACGATCAGCGCGCCCGGGTACGCGGCGGGAAGATCGGCTTCGTGTTCCAGTTTTTCCACCTTATCCCGCGCCTGACCGCCGCCGAAAACGTTGAGCTGCCGCTCACGCTGGCCGGGACCGCGCCCACCGAGCGACGTCGCCGCGTAGAAGCGATGTTGACGGCTATGGGCCTTGCCGATCGTGCCCGCCATCGGCCCAGCCAGCTCTCTGCTGGGCAGCGTCAGCGCGCGGCCATCGCCCGGGCAACCATAACCGAGCCCACCGTACTGCTGGCGGACGAACCAACCGGCAATCTCGATCGGACCACGGGGGCGGAGGTGATCAAGCTCTTGGAAACACTTCATACACGGGGTATTACGCTCATCGTCGTCACCCATGACCCGGAGATCGGCCAGCGCGCCGCCCGGCGGATACGCCTGCTCGACGGCCGGATCGCCGAGGATGCTCAGGGAGTCGCGCGCTCGTGAGAGTGCTCGACGCTATCGGTTTTGCCTGGGGCGCACTCACGGGTTACCGGAGCCGAACCGCGCTCATGCTTGCCGCGATGGCCATGGGGGTCGCAGCGGTCGTGATATTGACCGGTCTTGGCGAGAGTGCCCGGCGTTACATCGTCGGCGAGTTCTCCGCGCTCGGCACGAATCTGCTGGTGGTGTTGCCGGGCCGCAACGAGACGACCGGCGGCCCCCCGCCCCTGCTCGGAACCACCCCCCGCGACCTGACCATCGACGATTCCATGGCGCTGTACCGCAGCCGCCATGTGGAGCACGTCGCCCCGCTGAATGTGGGTGAGGCGACTGTCTCGCAAGGCAACCTCAGCCGAGATATCACGGTGCTTGGCACCACTGCCGCCTATCAAGACATTCGGGCGCTGGATATTGAGCTTGGCCGGTTCCTGCCGGAGGAGGAGATCGCCCGACCAAGTCCAGTCACCGTTCTAGGCACAACCGTGCAACGGGAGCTCTTCGGTGGCGAAGCGGCGCTCGGCCATTGGATCCGCATAGGCGACCGGCGCTTCCGCGTCATCGGAATCTGCGCGCAGCGCGGCGAGTCCCTGGGTGTCGACATGGACGACGTGGCAATCATTCCGGTAGCCGCCGCGCAGGCGCTGTTCGACGCGCCCTCGCTCTTCCGGATTCTGGTCCAGGCCCGAAGCCGCGAGGAGATACCGCGTGCGCAGGCCGATGTGCGACGGATCCTGCGCGAGCGCCACGAGGGCGAAGAGGACGTCACGGTCATCACCCAGGATTCTATCCTCACGGCTTTTGACCGCATTCTTGGCAGCGTGACCCTTGCGGTAGCAGGCATCGCGGCCATCAGCCTCCTGGTGGCCGGTGTCCTGATCATGAATGTCACGCTGATCGCGGTGACCCAGCGCACCACGGAGATCGGCCTGCTGCGAGCCCTCGGGGCTTCGGCGCCCCAGGTCGTGGCGCTCTTTCTCGGTGAGGCGCTGCTTCTGGCGACACTGGGCGCGCTAGCCGGCACAGTCCTGGGTGTGGCTGGCACCTGGTTGATCCACTTGGTCTTTCCTGTTCTCCAGCCCCTGCCCCCGTTATGGGTGCCGCTGGCCGCCTCAGGCGTCGCCCTGGTCACCACGGCATTGTTCGCCTGGCTGCCGGCGCGCCGAGCGGCAGCCCTGGACCCGATCGCCGCACTCTCGGAGCGCTGATGGCCGTAGCGGATTACTGGCGGCTGACCTGGCGCACCGTAAGCACGCTCTGGCTGCGAAGCTTGCTCACTGGCTTGGGCATCGCCATCGGAATCGCCGCCGTCATCCTTCTGACCTCTATCGGCGCGAGCCTGAATCGCTTCGTACTGGCCGAGTTCAGCCAGTTCGGTACCACTATCATCGCCGTGAACCCGGGACGGCAGTCCACCCATGGCGCCTCCATCGGTATCTTCGGCATTGTTCGCCCCCTCACGATCGAAGACGCCGAATCCCTGCGCCGGCTTCCCGAGGTCCAGGCTGCCATGGGGCTCATTCAGGGAAATGCCGAGGTCGAGTCGGCCCGTCGGTCCCGGCGCACGACAGTGCTCGGTGTCGGTTCCGATATGCCGAGTATCTTCTCTTTCGAACCGGCGATCGGACGTTTCCTGCCCTCCGACGAACCCCGCGCCGCGCGCCCCTTTGCCGTGTTGGGCCGTGAAGTTTACCGGGAGCTTTTCCCTGCCGGCGAGGCGCTGGGAGAGAAGATCCGCATCGCCGGCAGTCGCTTTCGCGTGCTTGGCGTCATGGAACGCAAGGGCCAAATCCTCGGCTTCGACATGGACGACGTCGTCTACATTCCGACTGCACGGGCGCTGGAGCTCTTCAATCGCGACGGAGTGATGGAAATAGACGTGCTCTATCGCAAGGGCGCGTCGGCCGAGAAGGTGGCAGACGCCATCGGCGCAATGCTCGAGGAACGACATGGGCGCCAAGACTTCAGCATCACCACTCAAGAGGAGATGCTTTCCACCCTCGGTTCGGTGCTCGATGTGCTTACTTTCGCTGTTGGGGCGCTCGGCGGCATCTCACTGTGCGTTGGCGCCGTCGGAATACTGACCATCATGACCATCGCAGTGCGCGAGCGAACGGCCGAGGTCGGACTGCTGCGCGCTCTAGGCGCACAACGGCGGCAGATTCTGGGGCTTTTTCTCGGCGAAGCCGTAGTCCTGGCAGCGTTGGGGGGCGTCACCGGACTCGCGCTGGGGGCGACTGCGGGACAGCTTCTGCGCCTAGCGTTGCCGAGGCTGCCGGTGCACACGCCGTGGGAGTTTGCAGTGGCCGCACTGGCGCTATCGAGTCTCATCGGCTTGATAGCCGGGGCGCTGCCTGCGCAGCGCGCCGCCGCGCTGGATCCTATCGAGGCACTCCGCGCAGAGTAACGGCACCCCCGCGGAGCACTACACGCGGGTTTCGGCCAAGTGGAACCTGCAGCTGCCCACCGGTGTCGAGCGGAGCTGAAGCATCTTGGCTCAGCCCACCGCGCCAATCCGGCGGCCATGTGGATGGCTTTCCTCGGCGGCCCCCGAATCAAACCTCGGGACACCTCACCTTGACCTTTGTCACGAGCTGCTGACGCCGGGCGCCCGCGGCAGTTCGAATCGGGTTCGTATCAGGACCCGTGATGGAGACGAGATCCAGACGAATTGCCATGGACTCTCCTCGGCCACGGACGAGTCGCGCCTGCCAAATCGTTGCAGGATCTGCCCGGATTGCGTGCGCGTATCCGCGGACGTCGTTGCCAGCGAGCTGCGGCCCGACATTCAGCGATCGGACGAAGAGGAGGGATTCAACGTCGTCATTGCACATACCTCGGCGGGCGCCTCAAGCTGGTGCAAGCCGCCGTGCGTGCAGGGGCGCTGATCGTTGATCGCGAGGTCACAGCGGAGGAGCTGAACGAGCGCAAGCCGCATCTGGTGCACCGACGACGCTCAGCCTGGGCGCGGCTAATAGCGCTTCGCAACGCGAACCGGCCGGCCCCGAAGTGGCCGGGCTTGAGCTCGATACGCTCGCCCGGGAAAACGACCTCGCCGTCACCTAAGGGAAGCCCGGGGCACCCCCCGCCGGGCACTGGACGGGGGCACCAGCGAGGCTGCGCCCCACCCGGCTCGCCGGCTCTAGAGACAAAAAACCAAGCATTGTGCGCTTGCAAGCGAGGCGGGTGCCCTCCACCTGTCGAGCCGTTCACGTACCAACAGGGGAGAGAGGATTGCTGACCTCGGGCGCAGGCTCTCCGTTACGCATCCTTCGCGCAAGGATGGAGAGCACCTTCTCCGCCTCCCGCACCTGCCCCGCCATGCGCTTCAAGGCGAGCACGTCCTCCAGCACAACCTTCCTCGTGCGCACGGTGCTGAGCCGGCTCACGACTAACCGCCAGCTCCGCCCCGGGAACCGTCAGATCAATACGCACATGGTAGAGATTACCCTTGTGGTGATGGCGGTGATGCGCTTCGACGACGACGCGGCAGCCCATGATTCTATGGAAATAGCGCTCGAGCTTCGCCACCTCCTCACGTACTCTGCCTTTCAGTACCGGGGAGTGATCCATATTCCGAAACGTGACCCGAACGGGGATTTGCATTGACCTCGCCCTCTCATTTGCCCCGGACCCGCAGCCTGCAAGCGGATGGGTCCTCAATGCTAACGCCGGATATCGCCGAGCGCGCACGATTGGCTTTACGCATCCGAATATAGCAACACCCGCTTGGATCCCCTGTTGACATGCATCAACGCGACGGCGCTCCGCCAGCGCTCGCGGTGGGTCCGGTTCACGCCTCAACCCTTGATGCAAACCACGGGCTCGAGCCTCGCCACCTGGTGCGCCAGCCCGGCATGGTCGGCGGCCTCAACGACGGCCCTGACATCCTTGTAGGCCAGCGGCGCCTCCTCTGCCACACCCCGCATCGACGGACTGCGCACCAGGATGCCCCGCGTCGCCAGCTCGTCAATTATCTCCCGGCCGCGCCACTGCCGGGTCGCCTGGTGGCGACTCATTGCCCGACCGGCGCCGTGGCACGCGGAACTGAAGCTCAGACTCTCACTCTGCCTGGCACCCACGAGCACGTACGATGCGGTACCCATCGTGCCGCCGATCAGCACCGGCTGACCAATTTCCCTGAGCACCGCCGGCAGGTCCGGATGACCGGGTCCGAACGCCCGGGTCGCTCCCTTGCGGTGCACGTACAGGCGCATCGGCTTACCGTCCACCGGGTGCTCCTCGAGCTTGCAGGTGTTGTGCGAGACGTCGTAGAGCATTCTCAGGTTTGCCTTCGGCAGCACATCCGCAAAGACTTCGCGGGTGAGATGCGTGATAATCTGCCTGTTGGCGAGTGCGCAGTTGATCCCGGCCCGCATGGCACCCAGATACGATTCGCCAATCGAGGACTGGATCGGTGCGCAGGCGAGCTCTCGATCGGGCAGGCTGATGCCGTAATCTGCCGCGGCAAGGACCATCGTTCTTAGGAAGTCCGTGCCGATCTGGTGACCGAGCCCGCGTGAGCCGCAATGGATGCTCACGACGATATCCCCGGCACGCAGGCCGAGGCTCGTGCCGGCGTCGGTGTCGAACACCTCGGCAACGTGCTGCACCTCAAGGTAGTGGTTGCCGGAGCCGAGGGTTCCCATCTCGTCGCGCTGCCGGTGCTTCGCCTTTACCGAGACTTCCTCCAGAGCGGCCCCTGCCATGCACCCATGCTCCTCGATCCGCTCCAGATCCTCGCGGCTGCCGAAACCGGCCGACACGGCCCATTTGGCACCGCCGGTCAGCATGGCATCCATTTGCTCGGCATTCAGGCGGATCCGCCCGGTGCGGCCGACGCCGCATGGAATTCGACCATACAGCGCATCGATCAAGCGCTTTTTCACCGGCTCCACGTCCTCCTTCCGCAACCCCGTATGCAGGCAGCGCACACCGCAGGAGATGTCGAACCCTACCCCGCCGGCCGAGACAACACCGCCGCTGGCCGGATCGAACGCAGCCACTCCGCCGATTGGGAAACCGTAGCCCCAGTGGGCGTCGGGCATGGCGTAGGACGCCCTTACGATGCCCGGTAGCTTCGCCACGTTGGTAACCTGCTCGTAGACTTTCTCGTCCATGGTCCGGATGAGGGGCTCATCGGCGTAGACGATCGCCGGTACGCGCATGCCGTCCCGGGGCGCAATCTCCCAGGCAAACTCGCTATGCCGGGTGAATAGTGAAATATCCATGATCGTTACCTTTCAACAGATGGCTCTAGACGTCGACCACACACTGGGCGCTCCAAAGCCCATGGGAGTCTTGATGCACGCCCAACGCGGTGTAGGTAGCACCTTTGATCTCTACGGCGGGCTGGTGTCGAGCCCGATCGATGGGCTCACCCCATGCCGCGCCATGTAACCGGTGATCGGCAATGCGCACGTTGAAGCGGCTGAAAAGCATCCGACGGGAGGCCATCTCATAGACCAGGGCGTTGAGCCAGTCGACGAGCAGGAGCTCATTGTCCGGTGCTTCACAGTCTAGGCTCACTTTGACGGTCGGCGATATCGTTGCCGGATCGGCAATCACAGCGGTCATTGCCAAGGCCGCTTTCTCGAACGCCGCCGGGCAAGTCATGCCGATACCGCGGATTCCGATATCCGCGCCGTGATGAAAGTGCTCCCATCCATCTCTTACCGAATCCCCGCTGTTCATGGGCGTTCGCCTTACGTTCGCGCCGGTTCGGGACCCGCATGGACTACCGCAAAGGCCGTCCTTATGGCCGGGTCTGACGTCACTGCGTTCATGCCATCACTCCATGGTTTTGGGTATCGGGCGGACAAGCGATCTTGCCTAACGATCATGGTGGCTGGCACCACCCCAGAAGATGAAAGAGACTCTCAGATGGAAGATGGCGGGTAGAGGTCGTGATAATTTTTGGTGGTTTAACCGCGTGTCTAACGTGACCCGCCGGACTGACTCGCACCCCGACTGCTTTCCATAGAGAGCGTACGCTAAACAGGCCGTTGGCGAGTTCTCGCCCTCAGGCAGATTCAGTCCCGGCACCCGCCACCTTCCGCCTTTGAGTGTAAGTGGGCAGGAGGCGGTATGGAACTGGTTGCACTGTACAAGCGTGTCATCGGTCTGGACATCCATCAGGCGCAGATCACCGCCTGTGCCTTGATCGAGGAAGCGCACGGGAGCACGCGCATCGAGCAGCGGCAATTTGGCGCCTTCAAGCGCAATCGCAGGGCATTGGCGGAGTGGGTGGCTTCGCTGCGGCCCGATGAAGTCGTGATGGAGAGCACCGGTATTTACTGGAAAAGCCCGTATGCGGCCCTGGGGGCGGTCGGCATTCGGGCGAAGGTGGGTCAACGCACGGCATGTCAAGAACGTCCCGGGGCGCAAAACCGACGTGGGTGATGCGCAGTGGCTGGCGACGCTGGCGCGCGCCGGGTTGCTGCGCGGCTCGTTTGTGCCGCCTGCCAAGTTGCGCGAATTGCGTCTGATCGCCCGTCAGCGCCAGAACCTGGTCGGTCAGTTAGCCTCGGAGAAGAATCGGCTGCACAAGGTGCTCACCGACTGCGGCATCCGTCTGGGCGTCGTGGTTAGCGACCTGCAAGGTGGTCGCTCGGCGCGCGCCATGGTCAAGGCCCTCATCGCCGGGCAGCCGCCGCATGAGGTGCTCAAGCTCGCCAGCCGCCGGCTCAAGGCCAGTCGGGAAGCGCTCTTCGATGCCTTGCAGGGCGAGATGACTACAAGCCACTGCTTCGTGCTCGATGAGTTGATGCGGCATATCGAGCAGATCGAGGCCCGGATCGCTCGCTTTGACGAGCGCTTGCTCGCCGAACTGGAAACCGAGCGCAATACACTGGCGCTGCTGCAGACCATTCCCGGTATCGACCTGCTCGGTGCGGCCATGCTGTTGGTGGAGATCGGTTCCGACATGGGTGCCTTCGGCAGCGCCGAGCGCCTAGTTCCTGGGTCGGTATTTGCCCAGGCAACAAGGCGTCGGCCGGTAAACGCAACTCTGGCCGCCTGCGCAAGGGCTGTCTATGCTCGCCGCCTGCTCTGTGAGTTCGCCCATGCCGCCAGTCGCACCACGTCCGTGTCAAGTCGAAGAAGTTCCACTCGCTTCTCGTGCGCCGCGGTTACAAGCGCGCAATCATCGCTATCGCCCACACGATCCTGCGCACCCTCTTCTTCATGCTCCAGCGGCACGGACATTACCGGGATAGCGCCGTCGACTACGAAGCACTGTGCGTTCAACGAAATGCCCCTCGCTGGATCAAGGCCTTGACCAAACTCGGCTTCATCGCCCCTGCCAGCGCCTGATCCGTTTCACACGACCTCTCTATGGCCTTCACGGGTCAGGGGAACACCCGTCTCGGACACAGCCTCTTTCACGCTAAATCATACGGAGGAGGTGGGATTGCCTTCACTCGGCATGCCACCTCTATCCGCCGCCTCCATCTCGATCCATTCGCTGACTCTACGGTCAGCCTCTTCCTTGCTCAGGTTGTAGGCCTTCTGCAGCTTGCCCGACAGCTCCTCCTGCCGCGCGCCCGCGAGCTCATCGACGTCCTTGACCGTGAGCTCGCCCCAGCGTTGCCGCAACCGGCCCTTATAATCGTGCCACTGGCCTTGCATCTGATTCCACATATCCGCTCTGGTGAGATGGACCGTATCTTTGGTCATACGCACCTCCTTTTACGAAGTTTTATCTGCTAAGCAATTGTCTTTTACGTCATATTTCTCGTGACGTGCCTAGTTGGACCGCACTCGGCCGGTGGTGTTCCTGAGCCGACCTGCAGCACGGCGAGTCGCATCACGCGCAGGATACGACGAGCCGCCCGGCAACTGCCGTCGCGGCCGCCGGCCCAACACGCCGCCCACGCTCGAGTTCAGATCCCGGAGCCGATGGATGGCCAAACATTCGCAAAGAGCAGCTCGGCGCCGATAGCGATCGTGATCACCCCGATAACGAGCTGCAGCCCGTTTTGCAGCCCCGCGGCCGCGCGGGTGGAATAGCGCAGCGGAACGGCAATGAGCGCGGAGAGTACCGCCATGCCGACGATCGAGCCGATCCCGAACAACGCGACGTAGGCAAGCCCAAGAATGGGTGAGGCGACCGTTTGCAACGTGAGCAGAATAAGCGCCGCCGAGCCGGCGAGCCCGTGCATCATACCGACCAGCAATGCTCGCACGGGGAAGCCATGCGGATGGGGATGATCGTGACGCCGCCATTCATGCGGCTCGTCACCGCGATGCGCATGAGCATGCCAATGGCGGCTACCATCGGCATGCGTGTGCTCGTGGCTGTGAAAATGGATCCGCTCGCTCACCAGACGCCGAATCACGTCGGTGCCCAAGGCGATCAGCATGACGCTGACTGCCGCCTCGAGCCCCCGGGTGAGCGGCTCGGGCATTACGGTGTCGAGGAAAAGAACGATCGAGCAGACAATGAACAGCGTGATGGTGTGGCCGAGCCCCCAAATCGCCCCCTGCCAGACGGTGTATCCGATCGAGGGACTGCTGCGCGTGGCCAGGGTGGCAAGCGCCGCGAGATGGTCGCTTTCCATCGCGTGGCGCATGCCGATCAGAAAGCCGAGCAGCAATATAGCGCCCATGGCGCACCCCGTGCGGCTATACCAAGGTACGCAGCCGATCGTGCCGCGCGGGCGGCCGAAGGGCAACCGGCTAGCGTATGACCTCCCCCTCGCCGATCGCCGCTTGCCAGCCAATGTCCGCGACGATCCGCGCGCTTACAGGACCCACCGCAGCGGCAACCGCCGCGCTAAGCGCGGCGCCCGGCGCGAAGGATCCCGCCTCCACAAGATAGACGAGGCACTGCGCCGGCAGCAGATTCAGCGCACGCGCCAGCTCGATCGCCTCGGCAAGCCCGAGCCCATGCGTGGACGCGCTTCCCCGCCGTATGGGCAGTGTGGAGTCGAGGACATCAAAGCGCTGGATCGTCCCCGGCGCACCCCCGGAGATGGCGGCGTCGACGAGATAAACCGCATCGGCGCCACGCAGGCAGTCGAGCAAACCCGCGCTCTCGCCGTCGTGCTCGATCACACGGACATCCTCGGGCACACGCCCGCGCAGCGCCGCCGCAACCCGCCGCCCCACGGCGTCGTCGCCTCGATCCAGATTACCTATCCCGATGACCAGCCGACGATGACCACACTCAACCACGATCGATTTCCAAGTTCAGGAAGTGGGTCGCGCAAGAGATGCACGGATCATAGTTGCGTACGGCCTGCTCGCAGCGCTCGCGCAGGGCGTCGTCGGCCAGCTCCAGCCAATCGCCGATGAAGGCCTTCAGATCCTCCTCGATGCTGGGCTGATTCTGCGCCGTGGGGGGCACGATCTGCGCTTCTTCAATGCTCCCGTCCCCGGCCAGGCGGTAGCGGTGGAAGAGCAGACCGCGGGGAGCTTCGGTCGCGCCGTAGCCCACGCCCGCGCGCGGGCTCAGCTCGACTGCGGGATGCTCGGGCGGCTCGTAGCGCTCGATGATGCGCAACGCCTCGTCACAGGCATACAGCACCTCGACACTGCGTACGACGATACTTTGGAACGGATTGGTGCAGACGGCAGCCAACCCGGCCTCAGCCGCCGCTTCCCGGGCCAATGGCGAGAGGCGGTCATGGTTGAGGCTGTAACGCGCCAGCGGCCCGACCAGATAGCTGCTGCGCTCGCGCAGCCGCGAGTGCAGCGCCGTGGAGCGCTCGACGTGCTCCTCGACGAAATGCTGGTTGTACTCCCCTGCCGCGATGTCCAGCCCCCGGTTGGAGACGAGCCGCCCTTCGTTAAACGGATACTCGTGCGGATGGCGCAGCGCGACCAGCTCATAGTCCCGACTGCAGTCGGGGAAATCGAAGCCGGCGGTCCAACGGACCGTCTCCAGCGCCGCCTCGCGTGCACGCTTCAACTTCTCCGCAAGCGGGACGAGATCCTCTCGGGTCGGCGTGCGATAGAAACCACCCACACGGATATTGATGGGATGAATCTCCCGGCCACCCAGCAGCGACATAACCTCGTTGCCCACCTTCTTCAGGGCCAAGCCGCGGCGTACCGTCTCGGGATGGTCCCGTGCCATGTCGATGGCCCCGGCGTAGCCCAGGAAATCCGGAGCGTGGAGCATATAGATATGCAGGGCATGGCTTTCAATCCACTCCCCGCAGTAGAGCAGGCGGCGAAGCGCCCGCAATGGCGCGTCGACCTGCACGCCCAAGGCGTTCTCCATCGCATGCACGGCGCTCATCTGATAGGCCACGGGGCAGATGCCGCAGATGCGCGCGGTGATATCCGCTGCCTCGGTGAACGCTCTGCCGCGCAGCAACGCCTCGAAAAAGCGTGGCGGCTCGAAGATGCGCAGCTCGGCATCGCGGACCACGCCATCACGCACCGTGACGCGCAGCGCGCCCTCGCCCTCCACGCGGGCGAGGTAGTTCACCTTGATGGTCCTACGGGCCATGCCGCTTGCTCTCCTCGCGGAACGCTTCGGCGTTGCCGTTGAAGTTGCGGTACACGCGCAGAAGCTCGCACCGGTCCATACCGAGGCCCTGCAGCCACTCGCTCAGCGCGCGCGTCTTCGGTGTCTCCATGGGACCGTAGCAACCATAACAGCCGCGGTTGTACGATGGACACAAGGCACCGCAGCCGGCGTGGGTCACCGGCCCGAGGCAGGGGGTGCCGTGGGCGACCATGACACAGACGTTACCTTTGAGCTTGCACTCGATACAGACACTGTGGCTGCTTATGGCCGGGCGGCGCCCGCTCAGGAAGGCCGTGATCACCTCCAGCAGCTGGCGCTTGTTGATGGGACAGCCTTGCAGCTCGAAATCTACGCGCACGTGATCGGCAATGGGCGTGGAGGTCGCCAGCGTCTGTATATACTCGCGGTTCGCGTAGACCACGGAGACGAATGCTTCCACGTCGGCAAAGTTGCGCAGTGCCTGGATACCGCCGGCGGTGGCGCAGGCCCCGATGGTGACCAGCGTGCGCGAGCGCCGACGGATGTCCTGAATCCGCTTGGCGTCGTGGGCGGTGGTAACGGACCCCTCCACCAGCGAGAGATCATACGTTCCCCGGATTGCGCCGCGCGTCGCCTCCGGGAAGTAGGCGATCTGCACCGCATCGGCTACCGCCAGCAGCTCGTCCTCGCAGTCCAGCAGGCTCAGCTGACAGCCATCACAGGAGGCGAATTTCCAGACGGCGAGGCGCGGCTTGCGTCGGGGTCGGGTCATTTCAGATCTCCTTTCGGCTCAGCAGCCCACGAACGCGCTCGAAAGAGAGCACCGGCCCGTCCTTGCATATAAAGGTCGGCCCGAACTGACAATGACCGCAATGGCCGACGGCGCACTTCATGTTGCGCTCCATCGACAGGTGAATCGCGGCCTCGTTGACGCCCGCCTCCTGCAACGCCGCGATGGAAAAGCGCATCATCACTTCGGGACCGCAGACGAAGGCAACGGTCTCAGCGGGATCGAAGGACGCCACCGCAATAAGGTGGGTGACGACGCCCACCCGGCCGGGCCAGGCGCTGTCCGCGTGATCCACCGTGACCCGGACCTGCAGATCCGGACGCTGGCGCCAGCGTTCCAGCTCACGGCGAAAGAGGATGTCCTGGGGGCTTCTCGTTCCATAGAGCAGCGCCACGCGGCCGTAGCGTTTACGCGTGCTCAGGATCTGGTACAGCGCGGGGCGCAGAGGCGCAAGCCCCAGCCCGCCGGCGATCAGCAGGACATCGGCACCTGCCGCCGCCTCGACGGGCCAACCCTTGCCGAAGGGTCCGCGCAGGCCGACGGTATCCGCCGTCCTGAGCCCCGTTAGTGCGCGGGATACTGGCCCTACCGCCCGTACCGTGTGCACCTGCCGGTGGGGTTTCGCCGGATCCCCGCTTAGACTGATCGGAATCTCGCCCACGCCGAAGACGTAGAGCATATTAAACTGTCCGGCGGCGAAGCCGCGGGCCTCCGGGCAATCACCATCCAGCTCCAGCGTCCATGTGCCGGGGATCTCCCGGCGCCGGCGCAGGACCCGCACCGGGACCGGGCGCATGGGATCATGCCCGAGCACCGGCCTCACGGGTTACTCCGGTGCGCCGTAGACATCGAGAATCTGCATCCTCGTGGCCTGCAGGCGACTGATCAATATCGGCATCAGCCGCTTCATCACCTCGTAGCCTAGGTCGTGATTCGCCTCGCACTTCTCGCGCAGGCAACGGGCATCCATGGCAATGGCTCGGGTCAACTCCACGGCGCGGGCGTCGTAGGTCCAGCGGTAGGGCGGCACCAGCCACGAGATGCCCACCAGCTCGTCATCCCCCAGCGTCTGGAAACGCACGGGCGGACCGCCGGGCACGGCGATCTCGAGAGCGACATGGCCGTGACGAATGAGGTAGAGCGTGTCGGCGGCACCGCCCTCGTGGAGGAGATACTCGTTGCTGTTGAAGCGCACGTTACGCGCACAGCCGCAGACGAGATCGCAGAAGGCTTCATCCAGCCCCCGGAAAAACGGATGCTCCCGCACGATCTGCTCGATGTCTTTCACGAGCCGTCTCCGTCGCCGTCCTTATCGCGAATCGCCCGCACCTCCGCGGTGATGTCGATTCCCACCGGACACCAGGTAATGCAGCGCCCGCAGCCCACGCAGCCGGAGGTCCCGAACTGATCGACCCAGGTGGCGAGCTTGTGGGTCATCCACTGGCGATAGCGTGACCGAGCGGAGCTTCTCACGCTGCCGCCATGGACATAAGAGAAATCCATGGTAAAGCAGGAGTCCCAGCGACGCGTGCGGGTGGCCGTCTCACCGCTCAGATCCGTCTCGTCATCCACGCTCGTGCAGAAGCAGGTCGGGCAGACCATGGTGCAGTTGCCGCAGGTCAGGCAACGCTCGGCCACATCGTCCCAGCGGGGGTGCTCCAGGTTTCGCATCAGCAGAGCCGGGACATTGGTATCCGGCATCTCGCGGCCCATGCTATTCGCGGTTCGCTCCACGATGGCCCGTGCCGTTTCCGTCTCTGAGGGCTGCGCCGGTCGGTGGGGCAATTCGGCGAGCACCTGCGCCCCCGCGTCAGTGGCCGACTCCACAAGGAAGCAATGCTCACCCGCCTCGATGATCTCGGTAAGCGCCAGATCGAAGCCCGACTGCGCGCGGGGGCCGGTGCCCATCGACGCGCAGAAACAAGTCCCGCCGGCCACACCACAATTGACCGCCACCAGGAGGAGGTCCTCGCGCCGCGATTGGTAGTGCGGATCCACGTAGGGCCCCCCGAGAAATACCTTGTCCTGAATGGCGATCGCGTTGAGCTCGCAGGCACGAACGCCGATAAACGCATAGCGTGGCGGCTGGTCTTGCTCATCGACGATCCGCATGCCCTCCGCGCCGCGCTCGGCCCGCCACAGCCGCAGATTGGGCGGATGCAGATAGCGCTTCCAAGAATGCGGCCCAACCGCATAGCCAAAGAGCGCGGCGTCGTCGCGGCGTCGAAGCCGGTAGCGCCCGCCGTCCTGCTCGTCGGTCCAGCCCACTGGAAGATCGCCGATATTGTCGATCTTGTCGTAAACAATGGCGCCGTCGCGCAGGGTTGGCCCAATCACTCGATAGCCGCGGCTGACGAGCACGTCGATGAGCTTCTGTAACCCATCCCGGTTTATGACGACAGCACCGCTGGTCTCCTCCATTCCCGCCCTCCGGTCGATGGGTACGATCCCCGTGGCCCAATAATCCCTATCCGTTAGCTTAGAAGGCAGCGCATTGAGCACAAGTAGAGCGCGATCCGGATCCGCATCTATTGTGCTGGTTCTGGGCGTCCCTATGCTCTGGCATGAGCCATGCTTCCTCGCCTGAAGCGCCGGTCGCTATCGCATTCTCGATGCCGGCCAGCGGGAGGCGGAGCCCCTAACCCGGGCCATGGCCTTGTAGACCTCATCGGCAAAGATCAACGGCACCGTGAAAAGAGCGGCGAGCGCCCAGACATTCAGCGGCAGCGGCGCGGTCTCGAACAGCAGATTACCGAGCGGCAGGTAGACGATCACGGCGATCACCATGAGCTCCACGACGATCCCGACAGGAATCATCGGATTGGGTGCCGTCTCTGGCGTAAACGCCGAGAGCCGCTCGCTGCGACTGAGGAAGAGATTGGCCACTTGCGCAACCACGATCGCGGCAAGACACGCCGTAGTCGCTTGGTGATACGCAGTTTCAGACGGCAATAAGGAGCCGTAGGTCCAACCGTATTCCGAGAGCACGAAGAAGAACGCAGCCATTCCCGCGAACGCCTGAGACGGTCCCCGCAACAGGTACGCCCTGCGAATGAGCGGCCAGTCCGTTAAGCGCTGGTCGCGGCGGCGGGGCGGCCGCTGCATTACGTCGGAATGAGGTTTCTCCGCTGCCAACGCCAGGGCAGGCACCATATCCGTGCCCAGATCCACCGCGAGAATTTGCACCACCGTCAGGGCAAGTGGTACATCGAGCAGAACGAACGCGAGAAAAGGCACGATTTCCGGGATGTTCGAAGTCAGAATATAGCCCAAGAACTTGCGGATGTTGTCGAATACCGCTCGTCCCTCCTCGACGGCGGCGACAATGGTTGCGAAGTTGTCATCGACCATGATCATGTCCGCCGCCTCGCGTGCCACGTCCGTGCCTCCTACCCCCATGGAGATGCCGACGTCCGCCTGGCGCAGAGCAGGGGCGTCATTGACGCCATCGCCGGTCACGGCCACGATCTCGCCTTTTTTCTGCAAGGCGGCGACGATGCGGCGCTTTTGATCGACGCGAGTGCGGGCAAAGATGATTGAAGGGCGGTCGAGCGCGAGTTGCAGCTGGGTATCCGACATCTTCTGCAGGTCGCTGCCCGACAATACCTCGCCCCCGGGGCCGCCCAAATCCGCTTGCTCAGCGACGGCACGTGCCGTGAGCGGATGGTCGCCCGTGATCATGATGGTGCGAATGCCCGCACCCCGGCAGCGGGCAACTGCCTCGGGCACTTCCCGCCGGATGGGATCGTTGAGACCGAGCAGGCCGAGGAATTCGAGCTCCTGCTCCAGCAGTTCGCGTGGTTGCTCCCCACTGATTCTCCGGCAAGCGAACGCAAGCACTCTCAGGCCCAGCACCGCCATATGCGCCTCCGCCTCCCGAATGGCGGCGCGTGTGTTGTCATCGATCGTGCGCCCGTCGATGCCGGTACATAATGGCAAAACGGTCTCGAGCGCGCCCTTGGTGTACAAGACTCGCCCACCTGCGTCTGCATGCAGCGTGGACATCCGCTTGCGTTCCGGATCAAAGGGAATTTCGTCGAGCAACTGCTGGCGCCCTAGGGCGTCGCCCGTGAGGCTCAGCAGCGCGGCCTCGGTCGCATCGCCCGTAATGTGCGCTTCAGCAGGGCCAATCACCTGCTTCAGACTGTGGCAGTGCCGAATGGCGTCGGCCAGGGCCGGAGCCGTTTCTCCGAGGCGCTTTAACTCGCTTCCGCGTGCGATCTGCCCATGGATATACGCGCTTTCGGGGACCATGCGGTTTTCTGTCAATGTCCCCGTCTTGTCGGTGCAGATGACAGTGACAGCACCGAGCGCCTCCACCGCGTTGAGGTGGCGGACCAGCATCTTTCTCCTCGCCAAGCGCTGCGCTCCCATGGCAAGCGCCAGCGTGACCGTCGGCAGCAACCCCTCCGGCACGTTGGCCACGATGATACCGATAGCGAACAACGAACTGTCCCATAGCTTCATGCCGGTCGCCTGGCCTATAAAAAGGAATACGGCGCCGAGACCGACCGCCAGTGCCGCGATCAGCCGGCTGAGGCGGGTTACTTCCTTCTGCAGCGGCGACAAGGTCTCACCCTGGGTCCGCGTCAGGTGCGCGATATTACCGAAGACGGTGTGCATCCCGGTGGCAAAGACCACCGCTCGTGCTTCGCCCGCAGTCAGTACGGTGCCGGCGAGAAGAACGTTTCTGCTGCTGACCAGATCATGCTCCTCGCTCGGATGGGCGTCGCGCAGCACCGGCGCCGATTCCCCGGTAACTGCGGCGATGTTGGCTTGCACTCCCGCCGCCGCGATAATGCGGCAGTCTGCGGGCACGCTGTCGCCACCCTCGAGAACGACGATATCGCCGGGAACGAGCGCCTCGACGGGGATTTCGTGAATCCCGGCGTTGCGCACCACCATAGACAGGTGCGGCAACAGTCCCTGTAAGGCCTCAACCGCATGTTCGCTTTTGTATTCCTGCCACAGCGAGAACAGCCCGTTGATGAGAATCACCGCCACGATTGCGACGGCCAGCACACCCATCCCTTCTCCACCACGCCAAAACTCGGCTGCAACCGCGAGCGCCGCAGCCACCCAGAGCACTAGCGCGAAAAAGTGTGTGAACTGCGCCAGCACTCGGGTAATAAAACGCCGCGACGGCCGGACCTCAACCCGGTTCGGGCCGTACTCGGCAAGCCGCCTGTCCGCTTCGTCCTCGCCTAGCCCATCCGGTCCGGTGTGCAAGGTACGCAGGAGTTCATCAACCCCAAGATGATGAAGGCGCATGACTGCCTCGCGATCATCGGTACCACAGAAGATTCTAGAACCGATTTCTCTTATTGCGCCTTAAATCGAAGCCGCTGGCGCGCGAGTTGCCGATGCAAACGGGCCGGGTACCGCTTTGCAGGTGGCGCCCTCAGCGCACAGCACCTTTGATCAGGCGGGTTGTTCGGCTGGGGGGTATGTGGCCTTGCTGCAAGAGGCGTCTGCGTCTCGCTCTCCTATCGTATGAAGAATCCTGAGGCGGCAGGGTGGGCAAAACTGCCGTGCGTCGCGCTCCGAAGCGGCGCACGGCAGGGAAGCTTTCAGTTCACCTCGATCTTGCGCCGGCGGGCTTCCTTGACCTTCGGCAGGCTCAACTCGAGGATACCCTCGTTGAATTTAGCCTCGGCCCTCTCGGGGTCGACCTCGCAGGGCAGCGCGATCGTTCGCGCGACGGCGCCGCGGGCGATCTCGCAACGATAGTAATCGCCCTTCTCCTCCTTGACCTCGCTGGAGCGCTGACCCTTGATCGTCACGGCGTTATCGGTTACGGAGACGTCCAGGTCCTTGCGCTCGAAACCCGGAATCTCGGCACGCACCAGCAACTCGTTGTCCCGATCGACAACGTCGACTTTCGGCATGCGCGGCTCATCGAGGGCAAGGCGGTCCCACAGCGGATGCTCCCAGCCCGAGCGCAACCGGTGCATCCAGCCCCGGTCGAAGAGATTCTCGAACATCCGCTCGAATTCCTCGAACGGGCTCAATGCCCGCGAGGCCGACGTGGTTTCTTTCGTAGCAGGGGTGATTTCCCTAACCTTTTCCTCGGCCATAACACTTGCTCCTGAGATTCGGTCCAACTTCGGGCTAATAATGATCGTGTGGCACGGCACGGTCCATTTACATTATTTGGCGTACCACGCACACAAAATACGACGCGCAGCACCGAACCACGTTGACGTAGGTCAACTCGGCGGTTGTGCTGAACAAGGCACATGTAGAGTCGTATCTGCTTGGGCATATATGTAGTGAACGGAAAAACCGCCGGTCAAATGGCCGTGTGATACCCATGTATATCTTCATAGCGACATCGATGGAGGTGCTTATGGTGATGGGCACCGCCGTGTTGAAGTCGTTTTTGTTGGCCGTGAGATAGGAAGACGAACTGCACCAGCAGCGCCGGCACTTGGTGGCCGTACCATCCGATCAGGCACGGCGGATGGTTGGCGATGAGATCGCCGAGCTTACGCTGAGTGAGCTTGGTGGCGCGCGAGAATCCGCCCTGCGGCATCATCTTCGCTCCCGATTGCCGAAGCCGATGATGCGTCGTCAATTAAGGCAGTCAGCCACAGGCAATACGTTGCCGCTTTATAGAGCGACAGTGCGCCACAATTTCATTGGGCCTTACCCGAAGCGGATGCCGCCTCGGCCCGTGGCGGCTCCGGCACCGGACGCCAGCCGCCGTCTTCGAGATGGCAGCGAAGCTCCAGCCGGCTTCCCGCCCCGAAGGGGAAGGGCGTATCCCGCACGAAAATGCGGCTCGGTCCGGCCCACTCGCCCGGTGCGGCGACGATCATCCGCTCGCAGCCGATATCGAGATCGACCCAGTGGCCACGGTAGCGCAGCCGCAAGCGCAACCGGTGCAGCTCCCTCGGCAGGCACGGGTCGATCCGGAAAAGATCCTCACCGACCTCGAGGCCCATCTGACCGCGTTGCAACAGATCCAGCGTGCCGGCCATCGCGCCCAGATGAATTCCTTCCGCCGTCGTGCCGCCCTGGATGTCGCTGACGTCGCTCTCCAGCACTTCCTTGAGCAGTCTCCAGGAACCGGGGCGGTCAGAGCGCGCGAGCACCCAGGAGTGAACGACTCGGCTGAGCGTCGAGCCATGCGACGTCCGGTTGAGATAGTAGTCGACGGTCCGCGGGATCATCTCTCTCTTGAATGGATAGCCCAATCGGGTGAAGACAACGTCCAGTTCCTCGGCGGAAAAGAGGTAGAACAGCATCAAGGCATCCGACTGCTTCGAGACCTTGTAGCGGTTGGCGGTATCGCCCTCGGCCTCGAGAATGCGGTCCAGGCGCTGTATGTCGCCGTATTTCTCCCGGTAACGCTGCCAGTCGAGTTCCTCGAGCCGTTCGTAGCCTTCGAACTGGCTGATGACTCCCTCGTGGAACGGCACGAACAGGCTCCGGCTGATCCTGTCCCACCCCTCAATCTCCTCGGCGGACAACTCGAGGGTATCCTGAAGAAGCGCACGGCGCTCGGGCGCTACGCGCTCCAGAGTATCGAGCGCCCGGGCGAGGACCCAGGCCGCCATCACGTTGGTATAGGCATTGTTATCGAGACCTGGCTGCTGCGCCCAGGGATAGCGGTCGTGAAATTCGTCCGGCCCCATGACGCCGCGAATCTCGTAACGGCGCCGCTCCGGGTTCCACGTCGCAATGGAGGCCCAGAACCGGGCGATTGCGAGTAGCATCTCCGCGCCGAAAGCGGATAGAAACTCCTGATCCCGCGTCACCTCGTAATAGCGCCAGACGTTGTAAGCGATGGCGGCGTTCACGTGGCGTTGCAGGTTCGAATGGTCGGGAAGCCAGCGCCCGGAGTTGGGGTTCAGATGCAGCGTCTGCGTCTCTTCCCGTCCGCTGCTGGCGCTCTGCCACGGATACATCGCACCGCGGTAGCCAGCTTCCCGCGCCATTTGGCGGGCTTCGGGCAGGCGGCGGTACCGGTAGCACAGAAGGGCACGCGTGATCTCGGGTACGCGCAGGTTGAGAAACGGGAAGATGAATAGCTCGTCCCAGAAGATATGGCCCCGATACGCCTCGCCGTGCAGGCCGCGAGCGGGGACACCGACATCAAGGGGAATGCTGTGCGGCGAGACGGTCTGCAGAAGATGAAAGACATGCAGGCGCAAGAGCATCTGCATGCGATCCGGGCCGTCGAGGCTCAGGTCGCAGCCTTGCCAGAGATTTGCCCAGGCCCGGGAATGGCTCTCTCGCAATTCGCGAAAACGCCCGGCGTTAGCGAGGCATTGTGCGGCGAGCGAGCGAGGCTCGCAGACCGCGCGATCCCTGGACGCATGCAGCGCGATCACCTTTTCCACCGTCACCGCTTGGCCGCTGATGATCTCGAAGGAGAGATCCTGAGCAATGCATCCCTTCTCCTCGCGAAGAAGCCGCGCCACCTCGATCGGCTGATCCTCGCGAAACACGCGCGTGCGGGCGGCTTGCGCTATCCGGATCCGGGACTGATTGGTCTCCACCAGCAGCAGGATCCGATCCTCTCCGAGCGGCTCGGTCGCGTGCGCACAAAGGTGCTTGCTTGCAAGCGAGCGGTAGCGCGCCACACCGGCATTGATGATACGGCCGTCCAGGGCGGAGCGCAGCACGATCCGACCCGACCAGTTCTCCGGCCTCAGCAGCCATTCGATCGCCGCCAGATACGGAGTTCCCATATGAACCAGACGTATCGTAGCGAGCGTGGTCTCGCGTCCCTGGCGGTCGCGCACCCGCATATCACGGCGAAGAATACCTTGCCTCAGGTCCAGAGACTGGCGGTAGGAGAGAACCTCGAAGGCGAGGAGATTGAGCCAATCACCGTCCACGGGACGAAACGTGAGAGGCAGCCAGTTCGGCAGGTTGACGAGATCCTCATTTTCAACCGTGCGACCGGCGATCTCGGTTTTCAACCGATTGAATCCGCCCGCCAGGTACGTTCCGGGGTAGTGCGTGTCGTCGGCTTCCGCCTCCTCGGCCGCGCCGCGTGTTGCAAAGTATCCGTTACCGAGCGTGCACAGCGCCTCACGCAGGCCTTGCCGAGGCGGGTCGAACCCGTCATAGACAAGCGTCCAACCGTTCATGGCGCCCCGCCTTTCAGTGCTTGGATGAGCCTGCGCTGTAAGCGGCAGATTTTAGCCGATGCGTCAGGCGGTTCAGTCAATCGCAGCGCCGCAAGGTCACTGACGACCCGATCCGCACCGTGCTCCCGCAGGGCCGCCGCATTGCCATTTCGATCGATGCCGATCACCAGACCGAAGCCCGCGGCTTTTGCGGCTTCGACCCCGGCGATCGCGTCCTCGACCGCGAAGGCGCGATTCGGCGCGATCCCGAGCCGATCGGCCGCGTGCCGAAAGGTATCCGGGCATGGTTTGCCCTTGAGCTTGAGGCGAGCGGCTTCGGCGCCGTCGACGCGGACGTCGAACAGATCCGTCAGCGCCGCTGCTGCGAGCACGGCATCGGCGTTTTTGCTCGACGAGAGCAGGGCGATCCTGAGACCTTTCTTGCGCAGCGCGCGAATGAGGGCGACCGAGCTTTCAAAAACCTTGACTCCCTCCCGCGCCAAGCGCTCGCGGAAAAGGGCGTCTTTGCGGTTGCCGAGTCCGCAGACCGTCTCGCTCGCCGGGCTGTCCTCAGCACTGCCATACGCCAACACCATGCCCCGGGACTCGAGGAAGCTGCGAACGCCCTCGTAACGCGGTTTGCCATCGACGTAACGACGATAGTCAAGCTCGATGTCGAAAGGCCGGTACGGCTCCCCCTGCCGCTGCGCTCTGTCTCTGAGGTAGGCGTCGAACAACGTTTTCCAGACGCTGGCATGCACCTTGGCGGTCCGTGTGACTACGCCATCCAGGTCGAATACGGCCCCGTCAAACGCCTCGAGTACCGGATTGCTTGCTACCCGTTCTACCGTCATTTAGTAGCTGCTCCGGTACATGCGAAGCGCTCGACCACCGTTTGAGTGCGCCGAACTGGGCGCTTCTCACCCGAGCAGCGGACGCAGGCGCTCGTCGATGGCCGCCCGGGCGCGATATATGCGAGACCGGATCGTGCCGACCGGACAACCCATAACCTGAGCCACTTCCTCATAGGTCAAGCCCCTGAGTTCCCGCAAGGTGATTGCGGTGCGCAGGTCCTCGGGCAGCTCGCTGAAGGCGAGGGCCACCGTGTGCTCGATTTCGTCACACACCGTGAGCGCCTCGGGTGAATCATGGTCCTTCAACCAGAAATCGGTCTTGTAACGCTCCGCCTCCTGAACATCGATAACACTGTCCGGAAGCCGCCTGGCGAGCACAGCCAGGTGATTCTTTGCCATGTTGACCCCGATGCGATAGAGCCAGGTGTAAAAGCCGGCGTCGCCGCGGAAGTTAGGCAACGCCCGGTAGGCTCGGATGAACGTCTCCTGGGTCACGTCCAAGGCCTCTTCCGGGTCGTGTATATAGCGCGATATCAGCCTGAAAAGCTGATGCTGGTACTTTTGTACCAACCCGTCGAAAGCCCGCTTGTCACCGGCCTGCACGCGTGCGACCAGCTTTCGATCGATCTGGGCGCCGGACGGCGCAGGCCCCAACTCCATCGCCGGCACGCGGTGCGCCCGACTGCCCATCGGCGGCGGGCGGCGCGAGCCCGCCGATTCCTCCCCGACGCCTCCCTGCACGGGGCACACTGGCTGCGCAGCCGCGGCAGACGATCCCCTGCGATTCGCTGCGGCGGCGCCGCTCTCGCGACACGCGGGAGCGTTGTCTTTCTGGAGACGGGCTCTGTTAGCCAACGTCATGCTGTGCATATCGGCTCCACCAGCTTGCGATCGTTCCGTATTTGTACCGCGTGCCACGGCGGCTGCATTGATCAGGATCAAGCCCGTGGCGTTCCTTCCGCGACTACCGCAACGCAATGACTCGGAGCGGTGCGTCGCGGGCTGGCCTCTACGGCGGCGCTGCCTAGCCTAGTAGCTGACCGGCATCGGGAGATGGGGCGCAAATTGGCGGGAGGTACCCGAAGACCACGGCCTCGATTGGCAGGCCGCCATTATCTCATTGGCGGTATAGCGACACGAATCAGATCCGGGAGGATTTCGGTGAGCTCCTCTCATCGCTTTCCATATGGACCGATTCATGCAGAGCGGCCAGGTCAAGCAAGTCGAGTTCAGCACCCGTTACGACGATCCAACCTCGCTTTTCAAAGCGCTTGAACAGCCGGCTGGTGGTCTCGGGAGTCAGGCCCAGGTAATTACCGATCTCGTGCCTCAGCATCGGGAGGCGGAAGCAACTCGGTGACAGGCCGCGCCGGGCGAAACGCTCGCTCAGGTCGAGGAGCAGTACCGCCAGGCGCTGTTCGCCACTGCCCCGGACCAGGGTTCGCATCATCTCCTCCGCACTGACGATCACCCGGCTCATTAGTTTGAGCAGCCGATGCTGCATGCCGGGAATGGTCGCTGAGAGTGCTTCCAGCCGCATGAACGGGATCTCGCAAACGCTGGTGGTCTCCAGTGCCGTCGCCGTGGTCGGATGATAGCCGAATGCGATGGCGTCCAGCCCCACCAGCTCCCCGGGCAAAAGGAAATCGCTAACCTGCTCCTGCCCATACTCGGAGAGCAAGGTGCTCTTCAGCGAACCGCTGCGTACGGCGTAGAGAGCGCTAAACCGGTCCCCGGCACGGTAGAGCACGGCCCCCTTTCCGAGCGGCCTTCGCCACTGGACAATCCGCTCCAGCGCCGCAACGTCCTCGGGGCAGAGCATCAGGGGCAGACAGAGGCTGGCAAGCCGGCAGGTACTGCAGGCTTGGCGGGCCAACGGAAACTCCGAGCGGTGAATACGGTGAATACCGTATGAGTAGGTCGACCCTGTCATAACGTACCCGTCCTGGCTTATCGCACACGCCGCCAGACCGGATAAAAAAAGAGGAATTGCGCACAGTCTGGCGCATTTATTATTGACAATTGAAAGGATAGCACAGGGGTGTGGTTGGCGCGCGACGAACGGGCGCGCCGGTAGCATGCGTGAGCGTGCCGCTCGTCAGCCGTGCGCCGCGGTTCGAAGCGGCGCACGGCAGGGAAATCTTTACTTCACCACGATTTTGCGCCGGCGGGCTTCCTTTACCATCGGCAGGCGCAGCTCAAGAATACCATCATTGTAATTTGCCGCGGCCTTGTCGGGGTCGACGTCACAGGGCCGCGCGACGGTCCGCGCGAACCCGCCCCAGGCAAACTCGCAACGGTATTAATAGCCCATCTCCACCATTGTCTCG
>NZ_JBXWZQ010000201.1:0-50705 GCF_059432795.1 Nitrococcus sp.
AAAACGTAGACAAAGATGTACAAGCCGAGCCAGACGACGTCGACAAAATGCCAATACCATGCCACGCCCTCGAAGGCGAAGTGATGATCGGGCGTAAAGTGCCCTTTCATGCAGCGCGCGGTGATCACGATCAGCATGATGGTCCCGACGGTCACGTGAAAGCCGTGGAATCCGGTCAGCATGAAGAATGTCGAGCCATAGACACCGGTATGCAGCGTCAGATTCATCTCGGTCCACGCCTCGTGGAACTCATAGGCCTGGAACATCAAGAAGATCGCGCCCAATGCAACGGTCGCCCACATCCACTGAACCAGCTTGGTGCGTTCACCAGCTTTCAAGGCGTGGTGAGCGAGCGTGATCGTTACACCGGAGCTGAGCAGAAGGATCGTGTTGATCGTTGGGATCGGCCAGGGGCCCATATGCTCCCACTCATAGTCGGCCCCCGGTCCGGCCGTTGGCCAGTTGAGACTGAGCCCATTCCACAACAGCTGATTGGTTTCGAGATCCCCGCCGCTTAGCCACGGCACCGAGAATATCCGCGCATAGTAGAGTGCGCCGAAGAAGGCGGCAAAGAACATCACCTCGGAGAAGATGAACCAGGACATCGCCCAGCGAAAAGACCGGTCGACCTGGTCATTGTACGAGCCGGCCTCGCTTTCGCCCACAACCGTCCCGAGCCAGCCAAACATCATGAAGACCAGGATCGCAAAACCGGCGAGCATTACCCACGGCCCCCAGGCCGCGCCCTGGAAAAACGACGCCGTGCCGATCGCGAGCGTGAACAACGAGATACTTCCCACGATCGGCCAATGGCTTCCGTGGGGTAAGTAGTAGCCACCGTGTGCTGCAGCCATTTTCAAAACACCTCCGTAAGGCCCCAGTTATATTGATGTCAGTCACAATCGGCGCAATCCGCAGCCCGCACCTCGATTGAGCACAGCACTATTGCTGCCCCACGAGAGCTTGCTGTCTAGAAGAATATACGCTCCAGGTAGAATGCGATGTAGATCGCAAAAGCCACGACTGCAAGCGTGATGGCCGTACGTCGGACTTTGCGTCTGCGTGCTGCGGTATCGATTTGCCGTGACATCGTTTTCATCGTTTCATCTAGTAAGCCCGGCGACCCCTGCGTTTCGGTCGCCGGGCTTGATGTGCCCCGATTCAAAGGCTCATGCGGTTACCTTAAGAGTGCAGGCCCCCGCTAAGCTCGATCTTCGCAATGTCGGGTGGCGTCTGGAACGTGTGGTAGGGTGCCGGTGAGGGCACTTCCCACTCGAGCCCGTGAGCCCCCTCCCAGCTTCTGGCATCCGCCTTGACCCCGCCGCGAATCGCCTTGATAACGATCCACAGGAAGATGAGCTGAGAAAAGCCGAACACGAAGCCACCGATCGTCGAAACCATGTTCCACTCGGTGAACTGAACGGCATAGTCCGGGACACGCCGCGGCATGCCAGCCAGGCCCACGAAATGCTGCGGGAAGTAGAGGACGTTCACCGATACCAGCGACAACCAGAAGTGCAACTTGCCGAGCTGCTCGTCGTACATGTGCCCCGTCCACTTGGGCATCCAGTAGTAGGCAGCCGCGATAATCGCGAAGGCCGCACCGGTCACCAAGACGTAATGGAAGTGGGCGACGACGAAATACCCGTCCTGATACTGGAAGTCGACCGAAGCGATAGCCAACATCAGGCCCGAAAAGCCGCCGATGGAGAACAGAATCACGAACGCGACCGCGAACAGCATTGGGGTCTCGAAGGTCATGGCGCCTTCCCACATGGTCGCCACCCAGTTGAACACCTTCACCCCCGTTGGTACCGCGATCAACATGGTTGCGTACATGAAGAAGAGCTCACCGGCAAGCGGCATTCCCACCGTAAACATGTGGTGCGCCCAGACGATGAACGAGAGGAAGGCGATCGACGCCGTTGCATAGACCATCGATGCATAGCCGAACAATGGCTTACGCGCGAACGTCGGGATGATTTGGGAGACGATCCCGAACGCCGGCAGGATCATGATGTAGACCTCCGGATGCCCGAAGAACCAGAAAATATGCTGGTACATCACGGGGTCGCCACCGCCCGCGGCATTGAAGAAGTGGGTACCGAAGTATTGATCAGTCAGCAACATCGTGACCGCGCCAGCGAGAACGGGCATGGCGGCAATAAGCAGAAAGGCGGTAATGAGCCAGGTCCAAATGAACAGGGGCATCTTCATCAACGTCAGCCCTGGCGCCCGCATGTTGAGAATGGTCGCCACGATGTTAATGGCCCCCAAGATGGAGGACATGCCCATCAGGTGCACCGCGAAGATCACGAAGGGGAAGGTCTGGCCCGTTTCCAGCATAAGTGGCGGATACATGGTCCAACCACCCGCCACGGCGCCACCGGGCATGAACAGGCCGGAGAGGAGCAACGTAAAGGCGAACGGCAACAACCAGAAGCTCCAGTTGTTCAGTCGCGGCAACGCCATATCCGGCGCACCAAGCATCAACGGCACCTGCCAGTTGGCCAGGCCGACGAAGCCCGGCATGATGGCACCGAAGATCATCACCAGCCCGTGCAGGGTGGTCATCTGGTTGAAGAAATAAGGGTCGACCAGCTGCATACCCGGCTGGAAAAGCTCCGCCCGGATAATTAACGCCATCGTGCCGCCGACGAAAAACATCAGCAGCGAGAACAAAAGGTACAAGGTACCGATATCTTTATGGTTGGTTGTGAAGACCCACCGCAAAAGCCCTGGATCGGGCCCGTCGTGATGGCCTTCAGCGTGTTCAACAGCACTCATCTGAAACCTCCTCGGCACGATTTCCTATACGTCGGAAACAATCCCCTTAGCGCGCCGCGACCAGTTCACCGGATGCCGAATCCGCATTGGTGTGGTCGGGGTCACGCTGATCAGCTTGCGCCTGAGCACGGTCGGCTGAAGACGGTTGACTTTCTTTCGCAGCGGCTTTTTCAGCCCCTTCGGTCACCGCTTGAGCCTCCTTCTGCTCGGCCAGCCACTTCTTGTACTCTTCCTGAGTCTTGGCTATCACCACCACCGGCATGTAGGCGTGGTCGCGCCCGCAAAGCTCAGCGCATTGCCCCCGATATACGCCGGGTTTTTCAATCTTTGCCCACCCTCTATTGATGTATCCAGGGATGGCATCCATCTTCCAACCAAGATCTGGCACCCACCAAGAGTGGATAACATCTTCGGAAGTGATCAGAAAGCGGATCTTGGTGTTGATTGGCACCACCACCGGCTTATCCACGTTCCGGATATAGTTGTTTACCTGTGACGGGCGCAAAGAGGATCCCAGCTGCCGGGCTTGATTGCTTTGCTCGTCGAGCTTGCTGTAAAAGCTGACTCCCTCGCCGAGGTAGTCATAACGCCACTGCCACTGATAACCGGTGACCTTGATATCCATCTCCGCGTCTTTCGAATCGTACATCAGCACTAACCCGCGCGTTGCGGCGATCGCCATGCCGAGCAGGATAAGTAGCGGAATGACCGTCCAGACGATCTCGATCGTTGTGTTGTGATGGAACTGAGCCGCGACGGCACCCCTCGACTTGCGATGGTAATACATTGAATAACCCATCGCGCCGAAGACAATGATTCCGATAAAAATCGTGATCCAAAGAACGAGCATGTTCAGATCATAGTTAGTATGAGCAATGCTCGTAACGCCATATGGCAGGTTCAGTTCCCCGAATCCTGCCCAGGCCGGAGTCGCGCCGAGCACGAGCCCCGCAGTCAGGCCAGATACAACCGTGGCCAGTCGTTTATCCCATTTCATCCTCTGCAACCTCCCCGAAGGTGAATTGTCAGTAAGGCTTGCCCGAAAAAACCAAAAAAAACTCACAGCATCCCCGCGGACGCGTGCGATTCCTTACCGCTGCATCCAGTCAAGTCAGAATAGACCTTCTTTCTCGAAAAGTGCCCTTCTTGCCTCAGCCTTTTGTCAGGCCTTGCGGCTATCAGGCCTTGCGGCGGGAAGCCCCATCCTCACGCCCCGTGGCCGAACCAAATCTCCACCCGTTCATGGATATGCCTGGCTTAGCCATGGGACCGATCCAATGGCGAAGCTCTCCGGCCACCCGAGCCCGTTCGTCGTCAGCGAGAAAGCGCCCCAACTCAACCTGCTCGCCCCGTGAGCGCACCGCCAGTCGTGTGGGATACCATGGATGCCCGGGCGCGACGAGGATCACCTCGCTCCACAACCGATCAAAATCCCAGTGCCGCTCCGGCCGCCACCGGCCTTTATCAATTTCGACCGTAGATTCCGAAACATGCACGACCTCTGTGTCGTACGCCCGCTGTGCCGTGGTGATCAGAGCGAGCGACAGCACCACGACCTCCAACCCGGCAAACGGCAGAATAAGCCACATACCCAGGAGAGCGAAGACCCCGCCCAACGTGAGGCATACGACCGCTGCGATCCACAGAAATAATCGTGTCTGCGGCCAGGATAACGCTACGTTAGGCCGCAGGATGAGACACCAAGACCCGCCCTTTTCATCGTACTGTATAGCAACCATGGCTCTCCACCTCCCCGGGAGGCGGTGCGCGCCTACATAAGCTGCACGCGGTTACTCCACATTGCCGGGTATTTTAATGAGCCCGCAACTCCAAAACAACCTTAGCGAGATCGGTTAGGCTTGTCAAAGCCTCTGGAATGCCGGCTAACGGCTGCCAGCACGGGCCCCGGAGCGGCGTGTTCCAAGCTCGGTAAGCGGGACGCGGACGGCGCCCGCGCTGTCCACGCTCTGATGACGACGCGCCGTGCCCCAGGCATGTCCGTAGACAACCTCGTAGGTGGCAGGCAGATAACCTTCCGTTGACCGCCACTGTTCGTATTCCGCTTCCATCGCGAGCCAGCGCCCACGTCCGGTCAGCCCCGCATTTCGCCCGATGGCGACGTTATGCGCCCCAAGCGTTTTGAGCTCACGCATCAGATGGCGTGAGCGGCGGTACCTCAAGGTGAAGCACTCCATCTCCATGACAGGATCGGCCAGGCCTGCCCGCACCAGCCCGTCACCGATATCATGCATGTCCACGAAACGGTTTACGTGCACGTGGTCATCGGCACGCGCCCAGGATTGCCGCAACTCTTTCAGTGTATCGGGCCCGAAAGTCGTGAACAGCAGCAATCCCTCGGGACGCAGCACCCGCTGCACTTCGCGATAGACTCGGTCCAGATCGTTGACCCACTGAAACGTGAGGTTGGAGAAAATGAGATCGAATCGGTCCGCCTCGAAGGGAAGCGCCTCGGCATCGCCACAGACCGCCCGCAATCGCCGCAACATAGGCGCACGGCGACGGGCCAGGCGAAGCATGTGGGAAGCGATATCGAGCGCCACGAAGCGCGCTCGTGGGTAGCGTTGCATCAGCCGCCGCGTGGTGAAGCCCGTGCCAGCCCCGATATCCAGAATCCAGCGTGGTTTCATCCGGATCAGCTCGAGGCGCTCGATCAGACGCTCCCCGACCTCCTGCTGGAGCACCGCGGTCGCGTCATAGGTCTTCGCCGCCGCGTCAAACGAACGCCGCAACAGGCGTTTGTCCAAGCGCATACGATTCGCCTGTCTCAATTCGGCCTCGAGACCGGATGGTCCGCTGCCCCGTAAACTCCGCCGTTGCAATCCGCCTGCGGCTGAGAGCGCAGGCCGAGCTTGGCGAAAAGCACCCGATCGTGTTGCTCATCGGGATTCTCCGTGGTGAGCAAGCGCTCCCCGTAGAAGATGCTATTGGCGCCCGCCAAGAAACACAGCGCCTGAGTCTCATCGCTCATCTCCGAGCGCCCCGCAGAGAGCCGGATCCAGGACCGCGGCAAAACGATCCGACTCGCGGCCACCATGCGCACCATCTCAATCGGGTCCACCGACGGTGAACCGTACAATGGCGTGCCCGGCACCTGGATCAGCTGATTGATCGGCACACTTTGCGGATGCTCCGGCAGGTTCGCCAAGGTTAGAAGCATGCCTGCTCGATCGGCAATGCTCTCGCCCATGCCGATTATCCCACCGCAACAGAGCTTGATCCCCGCCGCCCGGGCATGCGAAAGCGTCTCGAGGCGATCCCGATAGGTCCGGGTGGTGATGACGCGCGGGTAGTGCTCCGGCGATGTATCGATATTGTGATTGTAATAATCGAGCCCGGCTCCTCTCAGGCGCTGGGCCTGCGCAGCGCTGAGCATACCCAGCGTCACGCAGGTTTCCATGCCTATGGCCTTCACCGCCCGCACCATCTCGACGACGCGCAGCAGATCCCGCTCCTTGGGGCGCCTCCAGGCTGCGCCCATGCAAAAGCGCGTTGCGCCCGCCGCACGCGCCCGCTGGGCGGCCTCGCGCACTGCCTCGACGCTCATCAACGGCTCCGTATCCACCCCGGTATGATACCGAACGCTTTGTGGACAATACTTGCAGTCCTCGGGACAGCCGCCGGTTTTTATGCTTTGGAGCGTGCAAACCTGGATTTCGTTCGGGTCGAAGTGCCGCCGATGTATCCTCTGGGCGTGGAACAGCAGGTCGTTGAAGGCTCGCTGCAGCAGATCCTCGATCTCGCTGCGTTGCCAATCGTGGCGGACGTCTGCCCCCTCGATTGCTTCCATAGGCTCAACTCTCCAGCGCAAAGCGTTTATTCTCCCAGCCATGACTCGAAGAATCACGGGGCGATGGTAGCGTGACGGCGTCAACTGTCAACCGACAGCGCCCACGCGGCGTTTACGGCTGGCTAGAACGTGCCCACACGCTGCTTTACCCCATGCGCTGCCGGCTATGCGCGTCACCCGGAGCGCGTGGACTTGAGTTGTGCCAGCATTGCGCGGAAGCGCTGCCCTGGCTGGAGGCGCAATGCCGGCAATGCGCGCTGCCACTTGATAATGCCGCGGACGCCGTTTATTGCGGGCAGTGTTTGCGCCGCTCTCCGCCTTTCCGGCGAGTATATGCCCCATTCCACTACCGCCCGCCCGTCGATGCATTGATCAAGGCCCTGAAGTACGGAGCCGACCTTTCCGCCGGTCGACTGCTGGGCGACCTGCTCGCCGATTATCTGCATCGGGCTCGCGCGCCCGTGCCCAGCGCGGTGATTCCCGTTCCGCTACATCCGCGGCGCTTGGTTCACCGTGGCTTCAACCAAGCCCGCGAACTCCTTCGCCGCCTGAACGTCCCGCCAGCCACGCATTGGGTCCGCCGCACCCGAGAAACGGCCCCACAAACCGGTTTCGCCAGGAGCGAGCGCCGCGCCAATACGCTTGGAACGTTCCAGGTGGCTGCCCGCCGCGTGCCCACGCACGTGGCCGTGATTGACGATGTCTTGACCACGGGCGCCACCGCCGCGGAACTGGTGAAAGTGCTAAGACGAGCCGGGGTCGAGGAGATCGATGTCTGGGTCATCGCACGCACCCATCAGCTCACTAGATAGTGCAAGGCAATCCCGCTGAAAATCACACCACCATAAAGGTTGTTATTGAGAAAAGCGCGGAAGCAGTCCTCGCGGCGGCGCGCGCGGATCAAATATTGCTGATAGCCAAACAGCAGCGTGGCCAGCGTCAGCGCGAGCCAATACACCGGCCCGAGGTGCGCCAGGATACCGATCCCAATCAGCATCGCGGTCATGAGAAGCTGCAGAAGACCGATCACGAGGCGGTCTTGGCGACCGAGCAGGATTGCCATGGACTTGACTCCAATTTTCAGATCGTCGTCCCGGTCCACCATGGCGTATTCGGTGTCATAGATGGCTGCCCAAACGACGGCAGTCAGAAAGATCCACCACGCGATGACCGGAACACCCTCGGTTTGCGCCGCGAAGGCCATAGGAACCGCCCAGCCAAAGGCGACGCCGAGGTGCACTTGGGGCAAATGCGTATGGCGTTTCATGAACGGATAAGTTGCTGCCAATGCAACGGCCACGAACGACAAAGCGATAGTGAGCGGGTTCATCATTAGGACCAAGCCGAATGCCGTCAGGCACAGCACAAAGAATATGGCCAACGCCTCCGGCGCGGAGACCACCCCTGTGGCCATCGGTCGCTCGCGGGTGCGCCTGACCTGCCCATCGATTCGCCGGTCGGCGAAATCGTTGATCACACAGCCGGCGGCGCGCATCAGCAACACGCCGAGCAGAAAAACGATTAGCACTCGAGGGTCGGGTGCGCCGAGGGCGGCGATCCATAACGCCCACAACATGGGCCAGAGCAGCAGAAAATTGCCGATCGGACGATGCAGACGGGTCAAACGCGCATACTGCGTAACGCGGCGCAGGATCGTGCTTGTCATCTGCTCCAGCTATCCATTAGCGGCCTTAGGGCAACCGGTCGGCGCCGACTCGCGCGGCTAGGTCAGGAAGAAAGACCTCGGTCACCAGTAGATGCCTCGCGGCAACACGAAAAACCGAACGTCGGGCCCAACACCCCGGGGCGACGGTGGTGCTGCGCGACACCCGCTGATACAGACGGTCCCCCGTATGCAAACGCACGATCTCGATCTTACCGCGCCCAACCGGATAGCGATCGAAAAGGAGGCTGCCAAGTGGTCGTCGTCCCAGCTGCCGCAACCCGCGCAGCCGTCCGCGCAGTGCCTGCGGGGGAATTACGCTGCGGCCATAGACCCAGGGGCTGTCACCACAGCACAAAAGCACTTCGCGCAGCCAAGCCCAATTCTTATGCCGCATACGTAGGCGACGCGCCTCGTCCAAAAACGGCCGCCCCCACCGTTCACCCAACACTTCGACATGAAAGCACTCGCGGCAGCTGCGGCGCATGCGCCGCGTCAATGAACCCGGCTCCTCCAGCCACTGGCGCAGGCACGGCGGCGCCATGCGCTGCAATGGCAATCGTCGCGGGCACCACCCGCCGGCACCTCGATTCACCCCCTGCTCCGTTTCATCGATCGCCCACTTGCCGCCCGCGTTTACAAGCCCGATCCAAGCACCGTCTCATACGTGCGCGTAGCGCTCGCCCTGACCAACCCATCGCGCGATCAACGCATCGACCCGGTCCGGATGGTCCCGCAGCACCACGGCGGCCCAGCGCTGTACCTGCGATAGCAGGTCGGTATCGCGACGCAAGTCCGCCACCCGAAACTGCAGCGCGCCGGTTTGACGGGTACCGAGCAGCTCTCCGGGGCCGCGCAGCTCGAGATCACGCTGCGCGATACGAAAGCCATCCCCCGTGCGGCGCAGCACCCCGAGTCGGGCCTTGGCGCTTTGGCTAAGCGGCCCATGGTACATGAGCACGCAACTGCTTGCCGCCGTGCCGCGACCTACGCGGCCGCGAAGCTGATGCAGCTGCGCCAGACCGAGTCGCTCGGCGTTTTCGATGACCATAAGGCTCGCATTAGGCACATCCACACCGACTTCGATTACCGTGGTTGCGACGAGCAAGTGGAATTCACCGGCCTCGAACCCCGCCATGACGGCCTCTTTGTCCGCCCCTTTCATGCGTCCATGCACCAAGCCGACCCGCAGCTCCGGGAGGCTCTCCCGCAGCCGCTGTGCGGCCGCCTCCGCGGCTTCGGCCTGACAGGCCTCCGATTCCTCCACCAGGGTACACACCCAATAGGCTTGCCGGCCCTCGGCACAGGCATGTCGAATGCGCTCGATCACCTGGCCCCGTCGGACATCGGGGATGGCCACCGTGGTAATGGGCTGACGACCCGGCGGCAGCTCATCGATCACCGATACGTCAAGATCCGCATAGGCGGTCATCGCCAACGTGCGCGGTATGGGCGTCGCCGTCATTATAAGCTGGTGCGGCTGAACCTCCTCCGTGCCGCTCTTGCTCTTTAGCGCGAGGCGCTGGTGGACGCCGAAGCGATGCTGCTCATCGATAATGGCCAGGCCTAAACGGTTGAAGACCACCCAGTCCTGAAACAACGCATGCGTACCGACGGCCACACGTATCTCACCATTCGCCAGTCGTCTTATGTGCTCGCGGCGGCTATTGATGCTCAACCGACCCGTCAACCAGGCGGTCTCCACACCAAGCGGCGTCAGCCAACGCTGGCAGTGGCGATAGTGCTGCTCGGCCAACAGTTCCGTGGGTGCCATAAACGCCACTTGCCAGCCGCCCTCGACGGCGGTCAGCGCGGCGAGCACCGCAATGACGGTCTTGCCGCAGCCGACATCCCCTTGCACCAAACGCAACATGGGGCGAGCTTGCTCCATATCCGCGGTGACATCGCCCATCACTCGGCGCTGTGCGTCTGTGAGCCGAAATGTCAGGCCATCCAGCCAAGCCTGGGTGAGCCCGCCAGTCCCCCGGAGTATCGGTGCCGGCTTGGCATGCTGGCGTTTGCCGCGCAATCGAAGCAGGCTCAATCGATGCGCCAGCAGCTCTTCGAAAATAACCCGGCGCGCCGCGGGGTGACGCCGCTCCATCAACTCGGCCGCGACCGAAGCGCATGGCGGCGCATGGAGCAGATGAAGCGCCTCCTTCAAGGTGGGCAGCCCAAGTTCCTCCAGCGCTCGCTGCGGCAATAGCTCTGCCGCAACGCGTGCGCTGGCGGATTCCTTGAGCGCGCGGTGAATCAGACGACGCAGCGTCGTCTGATTCAAACCCCGAGTCGAGGGATAAACCGGTATGAGCCCTGTTTCGCCGCTAACGGGTTCGCCGGGGGCGAGCACATTCCACTGCGGGTGAATCATTTGCGGACCCCGCAGCACCTCCCCGAAGCACAGCAATTGCACGCCCGCACGGAGTTTCTTACGTTGGTTCGGGTAGAAATGAAAGAACTGCACGGTCAACCGACCCGTGCCGTCACTGATCCGACACATCAATCGGCGACGGCGACCTCCCACCACCTCGGCGAGTTCGATCACCCCTGCAACCAGCACGTTCTGCCCGGGTTGAAGCCAGCCCAGGGGAGTAATTTTGGAGCGATCCTCATAGCGCAGCGGCAAATGAAACAGTAGATCCTCGACCCGCCGGATGCCGAGCCGCTCCAATCGAGCGACCCGTCGTGGACCCACCTCCTCCCAGCCCACGAATGACGAGTCGAGCGCACCGGCTGCCGCGCTCATCAAGCTCTCCGCGTTGGCACTTAATCGGCAAGGCTCATTATGGCATCCATCTCTATCGCCGCTCCTTTCGGCAGGGCAGCCACCCCGATGGCAGCCCGGGCCGGGTAAGGCTCAACAAAATATTGGTTCATGATCTCGTTGATTTCCGCGAAATGCCCCAAGTCCGTCAGATAAATAGTGAGCTTGACAATATCCGCGAGATCCCCCCCGGCCTCCTGACACACGGCCCGAAGGTTTTCGAAGACACGCCGCGTCTGCGGCCCGATATCGCCGCTCACCAGTTCCATGCTCGCGGGGTCCAAAGGAATCTGCCCGGAGAGAAAAACTGTCTCGCCCACGCGCACGGCCTGCGAGTAAGGGCCAATGGCGCTTGGCGCCTTGTCGGTACAAATTATCTCGCGACTCATGAGGGCTCCTGAAATAAATCGATGGGCAGTGTTCAGCGCCCGTCTCGCACTCACCCGTCTGCCGATCCCGCTTTTGACGGCGTGCGCAGGTCGATCAGCTGCCTTCAGCCCCTTCGGCGGGTAATTCGCAGCACGGTGTTGAGCACGCGTAACCGGCGCATGAGGCGAGCCAAATGCACCCGGTCGCGCACCATGAGCACCAGCCGGATCGTGGCGATGACGCCGTCCTTCTCGTCGATATCCACGGCCTTGATATTGGAATCGAGATCCGAAACCGTCGTTGCCACATCGGCGAGGACCCCGCAACGGTTGACCACATCGACGGCCACGGCGACTGGAAATTCCCCGGCGACCTGTTTATCCCACTGAACGTCCAACCATTTTTCCGGGTGATTACGGTATTCGCGAATATTGTGGCAGCCTTGATGGTGCACCACGACGCCCCGTCCGGAGCTAGCGAAACCGGCAATCGGATCGCCGGGGATGGGTCGACAGCAACGCGCGAAGGTGATCACCGAGCCCTCGGTGGCGCGTACCGTAAGCGGCGCGGTGGCACGCCCGTTCTTGACGGAGCCGAGCGCCTCGGCGGCTTCGGCACTAACTCGGGATAGGCGCTGCGCGGCAAGCCACGGCATCCGCTGCCCCAGGCCCACTTGCTCCAGTAATCCGTCCAGGCTTTTCGTGCCCAAGGCCTCTACCGCTTCGTCGATCCAGGCTTCCGGCAGGTCGTCGAGCTTCATCGCCAAAGCGTCCAAAGCTTGCTCCACCAAGCGGCGCCCAAGATTGACGGCCTCCTCGCCCTTGAGGCGTTTGAGACTATGGCGAATGGCCGTCCGGGCCTTGGCGGTCACGACAAAATCCAGCCATGCCGGATTCGGCCGAGCCGCCGGTGCGGTAATAATCTCCACGGTTTGCCCGGTCTCCAACACGGTACGCAACGGCGTCAAACGATGATCGATCATGGCCGCGATGCAGCTGTCACCGATATCCGAGTGCACCATGTAGGCGAAATCCACGACCGTGGCGCCTCGCGGCAACTCCATGATTTCGCCACTCGGCGTGAACACGTAGACCTCATCGGGCAGCAAGTCAATTTTGACGTTTTCAATGAACTCCAGCGAATTTCCCGCGTTACGCTGTAGCTCGAGCAACCCGCGCAACCACTCCCGTGCCCGCGCATGGGCCACGTTGCTCGCGCCTGAATTGCCCTTGTACAACCAATGAGCGGCGATTCCCGCCTCGGCCACCTTGTCCATTTCGACCGTGCGGATTTGAACTTCGAGGTGAATGCGCCGCGGACCCAATAACGTCGTATGCAGGGACTGATAACCATTCGCCTTGGGTATCGCGATATAGTCCTTGATGCGCCCGAGCAATGGCTTGTAGAGGCCGTGCAGCATGCCGAGCACCTGATAACAGGTACCTACCGCATCGACGATGACGCGAAAGCCGTAGACATCGAAAATACTATGAAAATTGCCATGCTTGGCGCGCATCTTCTGGTAGATACTCCAGAGATGCTTCTCCCGGCCGACCACCCGACCGTGGATATCGGCCTCGGCCAGACGCTGCTCCAGCGTGTGTCCAATTTTACTGATGATCTCGGAGCGCGAACCCCGCTGCTGGCGTAGCTTTTCTTTGAGCACACGATAGCGCATGGGATAAAGCGCGGCGAAGCCGAGGTCCTCGAGCTCCACCCGTAGGGTATTGATACCAAGACGCTGGGCAATTGGGGCGTAGATTTCCAGCGTCTCGCGGGCAATCCGCCAGCGCTTGTGAGCCGGCATCACCCAGATAGTGCGCATGTTGTGCAGCCGGTCCGCAAGCTTGATCAGAATGACGCGAATATCCTGCGCCATCGCCAAAAACATCTTGCGGAAGTTCTCGGCCTGCGCCTCGGCCTTGCTGCCGAAGTCAATTTGCGTGAGCTTGCTCACGCCGTCGACGAGCTCGGCGACCTGCTCGCCGAAGCGGCTGGCGATCTCGACTTTGGCTGTGGGGGTATCCTCGATGACATCATGCAGGATGGCCGCCACGATGCTCTCCACCTCGAGGCGCATTTCCGCCAGGATCTTTGCGACGGCCAAGGGGTGCGTGATATAAGGCTCTCCGGTGAGGCGGCGCTGATCCTTGTGAGCCAAGGCCGCGAATCGGTAGGCTTCAGTCACACGCTCCACTTCGCCTGCGTCCATGTAGCCCGCCAGCAAAGTGCACAGATCCGCCGCCTGCGCCGGAAGCTCGGCGCCGATATGCTGATCGTGAACTACGGCGTCGCCGCGTGCCATGTTCACCTAACCGCTATCCGCATGTCCCGCCGAAGCATCCGCGCTCAGCTCGACCTCGGTCTTGGGCGGCTCGTCTGCACGCAGGATATCGGCCGTGACATAACGCTCCGCAATCTCGCGCAAAGCCACCACCGTGGGCTTGTCGTTTTCCCATTCCACTTGAGGCTGGGCGCCACGGGCAATTTGACGGGCGCGTCGAGTCGCCGCCAAAACGAGCTCAAAGCGATTGTCGATGTATTCCAGGCAATCCTCTACCGTTACTCGCGCCATGCGCTTGCATCCTCCGATCGATTCCAGATATAAACACCCTAATTTTATTCTAGTAACAAGCCTGTCGCCGGTGAAGTCAAGCGGCCGACGAATGATCAATCAGCGTTTCAACCCACGCGCGCGAAGCGACCGGCCATCCGCCCAATCAGAAAGTCTCGGCACGGCTGCAGAGCTATTGCAGATGCTGGCTTCAGCGAGGGCCCTCTCGACGCAGCAATTCGCTTACCACCCCGGACCAACGCTGTGCCTGGAAAGCACAGTGCAGACGCCGTGCGCGGACGATCGCCCGTAAATCCGCCAGCGCCTGATCGAAATGATCGTTGATCACCAGATAATCGTATTCAACGTAGTGGGTCATTTCCTCAACCGCGGCCTGCATACGCGCCGCGATCACAACATCACTGTCCTGCGCACGACCTCGCAATCGGCGCTCGAGCTCAGCGCGCGATGGCGGCAATAGAAAAATCGAAACCGCCTCGGGCATCGCCGCACGCACTTGGCGAGCGCCCTGCCAATCGATGTCGAGCAGAACATCGAGACCCTTGGCAAGCTCTTGGTCGACGCCCGCGTGCGACGTCGCATAATAGTGATCGTAGACACGCGCGTACTCGAGAAACTCACCGGCCGCGACCATGCGGTCAAATGCCGCGCGATCCACGAAATGATAATCCACTCCCGCGTGCTCGCTGGGGCGGCGTTGGCGTGTGGTGTGGGAGACCGAGATGACCAACCCCGCCTCGCTCTCGCGCAAAGCCCGCACCAGGCTCGTCTTACCCCCGCCGGATGGAGCGGAAACGATATATAGTGTTCCAGTCATGCTGTCTGCCTGATGAGACGCGGACTTAGGTGTCATCCGCCGCATTCACACCCGCTGAGCACGGAAAATCGCGCGACCGGCCGGGGAAATCGCAGGCACGAGACAGGGCCTCTCGGGCCGGCACCGCTTCGATATAATCGCGTGAAACGATCGCAGGCGGCCAGCGAACCCCGAAGCCCGCGCTATTCGATGTTCTGCACCTGTTCGCGCATCTGATCGATGAGCACCTTGATCGTCACCGCTGCCTTGGTGGTCTCGGTGTCCGCGGATTTCGCCGCCAGCGTATTCGCCTCCCGGTTTAGCTCTTGCATCAAAAAATCCAGCCGCCTGCCCATCGGTTCATTCTGCAGCAGCACCTGCTCGACTTCGTCGATGTGGCTGAGCAGGCGCTGCAGCTCCTCATCGACATCCAGGCGCTGGGCGATGAGTACCAGCTCCTGCTCCAGGCGACCCGGCTCGGGGCCCGCTTTCAAGCCCTCGATACGGGAACGCAGCCGCGTCTGGGCCGACTGCACGACGGCCGGGCGCCTGTCCTGAACCTGCTGCGTGAGCTTGTGGATCTGCATCGCCCGCTCGCGCAGCATCGCCGCCAACCGTTTGCCCTCCCTCTCCCGCATGCTCAACAGATCGTCAAGCGTTGCCTCGAGCAGCGTGAGCGTGGTCTCCACAACCGGCTGCAGATCGGCATCACTCTCACGGAGAATGCCCGGCAGGCGCAACAGCTCGAGTGGTGAGATCGACGCCGTTTGAGGAAGTAAGCGCCCGAGCGAAAGGCATCCTTCGATGACTTGCTCGGCATAAGACCAATCGATCCGCAACGAATTGCCACCAGCGGCGCTCGGGCGGTAGCGCAGGGTGCAATCGACTTTGCCCCGACCCAGGCGGCGCCCCACGCGCTCGCGCAAGGACGGCTCGAGCGATCGCAACTCCTCGGGCAAATGCACGCGGATATCCAGATAGCGGTGATTAACGGAGCGCACCTCCCAGACGAGCTTGCCGTTCTCGCCCTGCTGCTCTTGCCGCGCGAAGGCGGTCATACTGCGAATCATCGCCTATCTCCCTGCAAGCTGTCGCCTGAATACTACGCGCAATGGCGCATCGAGGAAAACGTCGCTCCCGCGCCGCACGCCGCTGTGATAGGCTGCGTTGACCAGCGCAACTCAGCATGAGGGAAACCATGCGCCCCAGTGGCCGACGCAACCACGAAATGCGGGCCGTGCGTCTCACACGTCACTTCACCAAGCACGCTGAAGGTTCCGTGCTGGTGGAGTTTGGCGACACGAAGATTCTGTGTAGTGCCTCCATCGAGGAACGCGTGCCACCCTGGCTACGAAACAGCGGTCAGGGCTGGGTGACCGCGGAGTACGGCATGCTCCCGCGCTCGACTCACAGCCGCAACGACCGCGAGGCGGCGCGGGGACGTCAGCAGGGCCGCACCATCGAGATTCAACGCTTGATCGGACGTTCACTGCGCGCGGCGGTCGATTTGCAGGCCTTGGGCGAGCGCCGGATCATCATCGATTGCGACGTTCTGCAAGCCGACGGCGGCACCCGCACCGCCGCCATCACCGGAGGCTACGTTGCCCTGGCGGACGCGCTGCAAACCCTGACCGAGAAAGGCCTGCTCAAACGCCAGCCATTGTTCGGGCACGTAGCCGCCGTCTCGGTGGGGATCTACCAAGGTGAGGCGGTGCTCGACTTGGACTACGCCGAGGACGCCGAGGCGGAGACCGATATGAACATCGTAATGAACGAGGTGGGCGCGCTCATCGAGATCCAGGGCACCGCCGAGGGCCACGCCTTCCGGCGCATCGAGCTGGCGCGGATGATCGACCTCGCCGAGGAGGGAACCCGCAGCCTGATACAGGCGCAACGCCGGGCGCTGGAAGAGTAGTAAACGTGCAACGGATCGTGCTGGCCAGCAACAACCCGGGCAAGGTGCGGGAGATGCAGGCACTTCTGGGTGGAGTGCAGATCGATCTGGTACCGCAGACTCTCTACTACGTGCCCGATGTCGCAGAGACCGGGCTGACCTTCGTTGAAAACGCGCTTATCAAAGCGCGCCATGCCTGCGAGCACACCGGCCTCGCCGCGATTGCCGACGATTCCGGCCTCGAGGTCGACGCGCTGGCCGGCGAGCCGGGAATCTATTCGGCCCGTTATGCCGGCGAGGACGCCGACGATACCGCCAACAATCGCCGCCTGCTGGACGAGCTTATCGACGTGCCGACGAGCGAGCGTCAAGCTTGTTACATCTGCATCATTGCCTACCTGCGCCATCCCCGAGACCCGGACCCGCTGATCTGCCGCGGTACCTGGGCGGGACGAATCATTGAATGCCCGCGCGGCACGAACGGCTTCGGCTATGATCCGTTGTTCTACCTGCCGGAGCTTGAGTGCACGGCCGCTGAGCTGGACGCGCCAACCAAGAATCGTATCAGCCATCGGGGGCAGGCACTGCGGGCATTGCTCGACGGCCTTCACGGCGAGGGTTGAGAGCGTGTTCCATTTCACGGCAGCACCGCCGCTTGCGCTCTATGTGCATCTGCCCTGGTGCGTGCGCAAATGCCCATATTGCGATTTCAACTCACACGCCTTGCGCGGCGACCTCCCTGCGAAGGCGTATGTGGATTCATTGCTCGCGGATGCGAGCGGGGAAGTCGATCATGCCCAGGGACGGCAAATCGCAGCCGTTTTCTTTGGCGGCGGGACTCCCAGCTTATTGCCGCCGGTTGCGCTTGCCAGGTTGCTGGAGGGGCTGCGCCGCCAACTGCGGCTCGCCGCCGACTGCGAAATTACGCTGGAAGCGAACCCGGGGACGGTGGATCAGGCTCGCTTCGCCGATTTCCGCAGCGCCGGCGTCAATCGTCTGTCGATCGGCGTGCAGAGCTTCCACGCCGAGAGTCTGCGCCACCTCGGGCGCGTCCACGGCCCGCGGGCGGCTGTCGCAGCGGCAGAGACCGCACATGCCGCCGGGTTCGACAACTTCAATATCGACCTCATGTACGGGCTACCGAACCAGAGCGTGCGGGCGGCGGTCGCCGACACAGCGCAGGCGATCGCACTCGCACCGGCGCATATTTCACACTATCAGCTGACGCTGGAGCCTAATACAGCGTTTGCGGCGCGACCGCCGCCGCTTCCCGACGACGATGCAGTCTACGCGATGCAGCTCGACTGCCAGACCCGTCTCGCAGAAGCCGGCTACCAACACTACGAGGTGTCGGCCTACGCTCGTCCGGACCGGCGCTGCCGGCACAATCTCAACTACTGGACCTTTGGCGACTATCTCGGCATCGGTGCCGGAGCGCACGGCAAGGTGACCGAGGTCGCCCAAGGTTCGATTATGCGCTATGAGAAAGTGCTCCGGCCGATGGCCTACATGGGTAAGGCGACCAGCGATGAGTTCGTCGCGAACGCTCGCCAACTCACAGCACCTGATACGGTGCTGGAGTTCATGATGAACGCCCTGCGATTACCGCAAGGCGTTCCGCGCAGCTTATGCACGGCACGGACCGGTCTTTCCTGGAATTGGTTCGAGGCGGCGGTCAACGAGGCACGCGAGCGCGGTTGGCTCGAAATCACCGCGGACGATCGACTGCAGCCCACGTCGCTGGGGATGCGTTTCCTGAACGATCTGCTTGGCTGTTTCCTGCCTTCCGAGTAAGCGTTTCCCAGTCGGCGCGCGCATCCGAGCGGCGGTGTTCCCAATTGGTATCGCCGCCTTGGCGGCGTCAGCACCAATTACTGGGGCATTTTGGTCACGGCAACGAACACGATATAGGCAAACAGCAGGAGGGAGCCGGCGAAGGCCAACACGCGCGCGCGCTTCGTCCGGCCGCGCTTCAGGGCGATGGTGCCAAGAACGACGTAGGCGAGCAGCCCGAGCAGCTTGGCGACAATCCAGGGGTGAAAGGTCATCGGGAACTCGTAGTACGCCACCGCCAAATAGAGGCCGCTCGCCAGCACTACCGCGTCGATCGCATGGGGCAGCACCCGCACCCAACGCCGAGCGAGCAATGAGGAGTCGTAGAGCATCCATACGCCGCGAAGAGTAAAGGAGGTGAGTGTCGCGGCGACCAGGACGATGTGAAGCGATTTGGCAAGCGCATACGCGGACAAGACAGTTGCCTCCTTCCGTGACACTCCGGCGACATGCACCGGTCGAATGTTCTAATCTTTTTGCATGACTGATTATCGCCCGGTCGCCTGCGAAATATACGCCGAGCTGGAACTGGCCATCCTGCGGCACAAGCGGCTTCGCCTCGTATGGCGGGACTGTGATGGGACACACCACGTAGCAACACTTCGGCCCAAGGATTTACTGACGCGCCAGCACGAGGAGTTCTTGATCTCCGAGGATAGCGAGGCAAACCTCGTTGAGATTCGCCTCGATCGTATCGTCCGGTTCGATCCCATCGATCCCTGACCCGTCGCACCGGCGGGCTCGAGCAAACCGCACCGTACTGCTGGGGGGTGCCTCCAAAGGGTACGCACAGCCCGGTGGCGCCTGTCAGCGGATGCCGCGTATACTGCTGCCTCTATAGACCGGCCGCCGGAGCTTGGAGAGCGATCTGTCCATGGATAGCAAGCGATGTTTCACCATTGACTTCGACGACTGGTCAAATCTTGCGCGACGGGATCCCGAAGGCTTCGAGGCGCGTCGACGCGCCCTGCTGGACTCCTTCATCAGGGCACAGCCGGTCGGGCGTCGCCAACGATTGCGCGGCCTGCAATGGCGGGTGGATTGCATCCGCCAGAGCTCGAGTACACCTTTGGTTGCCTGCCAACGCGTCTCGCAGCTGATGTGGGACGCCTTCGCCGGCCCGGCCGGCCTCGTGCAGACGCTGGCCGGGGCATTGCCCGAGCCGCGGGAAGGCCGGCGAAAGTCCCACTCGGCAAAAATTCTACCCTTCCCCCGCCGCGACCAAACAAGCTCCCCTGTATAATCGCCCCCACCGAGGCATGAAACGCACCATGACAGCCGCGCCGGGAGTTGCCTTCCCTTACCCGCCGGGTCTATCATGACGCGCCTTGCGGTTAGTGCACGCGCTGGCCTTGTTGACGAGCATAGCAGGTAGCCAAATGAAAAAGGGCATTCATCCCGCGTATCGCCCGGTCGTATTTCAGGATATTTCTTCCGATTTCTCTTTTCTCACTCGCTCGACGCTGCGAACCAGCGAGACGATCAAGTGGGAAGACGGGAACGAATATCCATTGTGCAAGATCGAGGTGTCCAGCAAGAGCCATCCGTTCTTCACCGGTAAGCAGCGGGTGGCCAGTAGCGGCGGCCGTGTGGATCAGTTTCGCAAGCGCTACGGCAGCGCGGCAAAAGGCAAATAGCCGCCACGCCGACCCACCGGTCGTGGCAGCGGTTTGCCGCATTCGTCGCGGCCACGCCCTCGTCGACATGCGGGTAAGCAAAACGCGGGCGGCGCTTTACGTGGGAACGCGCCATGGCGTTTGTGCCGCACCGCCATTCTTCGCTGCCGAATCCCAGTAGCCGTGCGCCGAGACGAACAGCGCGCGCCGCGACTCACGTCGAGCGTCCGCCGACGCGGCTCACGCCCCATCGGCTCGGCGCAAGCCATGACGAGAACAACGATCTCCTCTCCCCATTGCCCCCGCCACCTCGGGCACCTGAGAGTCCTGATTATCGCAACCTCCGCCCTTGCACTTGCGAGTGGGCCGATTCTTCTTGATGATAGCAGCCGGTTTCGCAACCCCACATAGCCCTCACCAGCCACCTGCATGACGCCTGCGGATCCGCGCGCGCCATCGCTCGAGCAATCCGCGAGACACGGGGAGGTCGCAGGGAAGACGACAGCCAGGTACAAAAGCGCGATGCCTGCTGTAGCTTGACGCCGGCTCCATTCTTTGCAGCCGGCCCGGCGCTACGCCTTTGCCGCCTATGCTCCAGGCATAATGCAGGAGAGCAATGATGTCTCAGAAAACCGTCACGATCATCGATAACGCCACGGGTAAGAGCATGGACTTACCCGTACGCGAGGCAACGCACGGCCCACCGGTCATCGATATCAAAGACCTCTACAAAGAGATGGGGTATTTCACCTACGATCCGGGATTTACGGCCACGGCGAGCTGTCGCAGCGACATCACGTTCATCGGCGGCGATCAGGGCGAACTATGGTACCGAGGCTATCCGATCGAGCAGTTGGCCGAGCAGAGTTCATTTCTTGAAGTGGCCTACCTGCTGCTCCACGGTGAGCTGCCACTCAAGCACGAATTGGAAGCTTTCAATCGCCAGATAACGCACCACACGATGGTCAACGAAAGCTTGAAGAACTTCTTCAACGGCTTTCATTACAATGCCCATCCGATGGCAATGTTGACGGGGGTGGTTGGGTCGCTGTCGGCCTTTTACCATGACACCGTGGACGTTAATGATCCGCATAATCGGATGCTGTGCGCCTACCGGATCTTCGCCAAAATGCCCACCATTTCCGCCGCGGCCTTCAAGCACATGCTCGGTGAGCCGTTCGTCTATCCGCAGAATCGCCTCAGTTATTGCGGCAATCTATTGAATATGCTTTTCTCCCGCCCCTCCGAGGAGTTCGAGATCAACCCGGTGGCAGAACGCGCCCTCGATCAGCTGCTGATCCTGCACGCGGACCACGAACAAAACGCCAGTGCTTCTACGATTCGTCTCACCGGCAGTACCGGGACCAACCCATTCGCCGCCGTGGCGGCCGGTTGTGCGGCCCTATGGGGGCCGGCCCACGGCGGAGCCAATGAGGCCGTGCTGAACATGCTCGAGGAGATCGGTGACTTAAACCATGTGCCGCGGTACATCGACAAAGCCAAGAACAAGGATGATCCCTTCCGACTGATGGGTTTCGGACATCGCGTCTACAAGCACTACGACCCCCGTGCCAGCATCATCCGCAAAACGTGCCACGAGGTGCTCGACGAGCTGGGCATCTACAATGATCCCCAGCTTGAGCTCGCCATGAAACTCGAGGAGATCGCACTGGCCGACGATTATTTCGTCGAGCGCAAACTCTACCCCAACGTCGACTTCTATTCCGGCATCATCTATCGGGCACTCGGCATCCCCACCGAGTTTTTCACCGTGATGTTCGCAATCGGCCGTGCCCCGGGATGGCTCGCCCAGTGGATGGAGCTGGTCACCGACCCGGAACAGCGCATCGGGCGTCCGCGCCAGCTCTATACTGGGCCTTGCAAGCGCGACTATGTGCCCCTGCACCGGCGCTCGAGCTGAGAATGTTCGCGATTCACGCAAAGCACGCCAGCCGGCACCTATCACACAGCGGCCCGGGCCTTCTGCCGGGCGCGTGAGTCTCAGGTGGCCTCTTGCAAAAGTCGCCGCAACGCGGCCCGGTTCGCGCGCTGCATGGGTTGGCCGTCGGTTCGGCTCCGCGGGGATTGCCTCAATCCCAGGCGGTCGAACACGGTCAGATCGATTCGCGTATCGTCGGCAACAAAGCGGCAGACCGGCAGAAACACATAATCATCCGAGCCGCTGAATCGCAGACGGCGCCAATCCTCTTCAAAAGGAATATGGTGCTCCATAAGAAACAGGGAAATCTCCTCCGGCGTGTCGGCAAAGACGTGCAGGTTGATGTCCGAATGCGCATCCGCCGTACCTTCCAGCACCGAGCCGACCAAGCGGGGGCGGAAGCGCGCGAAAAACTCCATGGCTTCCAGCGCAATGCCGCGCAACCGGTGCAGGTGGCAAGCCTGGGCCGCACCGCCGAAAAGGCGCTGGTAATCGCTCAACGCTGCCTGTATTTCCCGATTCTGGGGCAGATTTCGGGTATCCGGCGCGCCCAGCCGAACGGCCGCTTTACGCTTGGCAAGATAGAAATCCCGGATGCCTTCTTCGGCCATGAGGCGAGCGGCCAGCTGTATCAAGCGCTCGCGCATGCGGCTATCGCGTGCATTGCCACGCCGTGACATGCTGCTACCTCGTTTATCAGAATAGCGACTGGGCCGCCGGAGGCATTTCCTTCGTACCGGCCGCGCCGCCAACCGCCTGGGATTGTGCGGCGGGCACGCTGTCCGCCCGGAAGGTCTCGAACATGGCGTCGGGATTGTCCGCGGTCGTCATCAGCCCCGTGCTCGCGTCGATGCGAACCGTTACCAGGCCCGGTGGTCGCTGCAACGACTGCTCGGGAACACCCTGCAAGACGCCACCCATATATTCCATCCACATCGGCAGTGCCGCCTTGGCGCCGGTCTCGCTACGGCCGAGCGGTTGCAGGCGATCGAAACCGACCCATACAGTGGTTACCAAATTGGCATTGAAACCCGCAAACCAGGCATCACGTTGATCGTTGGTTGTCCCCGTCTTTCCGGCGAGATCGGAGCGGCCCAATGCCGATGCTTTACGGCCCGTGCCGCGTTGAATGACATCCTGCAACATCGTGGTAAGCAGATAAGCGTTCTCTGCTGAAATCGTGCGAGGCGCCGGCGCTCTCAGCGCAACGGGTAAGGATTCGGCGGCCACGCCAAAGTCAAGTGACTGCATCGATGGTGACGGACTCTCGAGCAAGACACTTTGCTCATCGGCGCAGTTCGGGCAGGCCACGACCGGGTGCGTCTCGAAGAGCACGTGCCCGTCGCCGTCGACGATTCGCTCGATGAAATAAGGCTGAATCCGAAACCCCCCATTGGCGAACACGGCGTAACCACGGGCGAGCTCCAACAAGCTCACGTTGGCGCTGCCAAGCGCCAACGAAAGATTGCGCGGCAACTCCTCGGCGGAGAAACCGAAGCGACGCAGATATTCAAGGGTCCGTGCAATACCGACCTGTTGTAGCACCCGGATCGAGACCAAATTGCGTGAATGCACGAGGGCCTCGCGCAGACGCGTCGGACCGAAGAAATGACCGCTATAATTTTGCGGGCGCCAGGTGCCTTCCAGCGCCGAGTCTTGAAACACGACCGGCGCGTCATTCACAACGGTGGCTGGCGTGAAGCCATTGTGCAAAGCCGCCGAATAGATGAACGGCTTGAAACTCGAGCCGGGTTGACGTTTCGCTTGAGTCACGCGGTTGAATTTGCTCAACTCGAAGTCATAGCCTCCCACGAGCGCGACGATGCGCCCATCGGAAGGCGCAATGGACGCAAGCGCGCCCTGCACCTCGGGCACCTCGGCCAGTCTGGGGCCCTCAGCCGTCACTCGAATACGAACGACATCACCCCGCTCGAGCACATCGCCTACGGCCGCTCGCTCGCCCGGCTTACGCGCAGCCCAACGAATCGCGCTTCGCTCCAGATGCCACGGCTGCGCTTGATCCTCACTCACCAACTCGGCGCCGTTCGGCTCGACTGCGACGACCAGGGCGTTGCGCAAATCGGCCACCGTAGAGTAGCCGGCGAGTATTTCCCGCCAGTCGCTCGGCACGCGTGTCTTTCCGAGCGCGAGGTGATCCACGGGCCCGCGGAAACCATGGCGTTCGTCATACGCGTACAGCGCCCGGCGCAGTGAACGCTGAGCAATGCGCTGGTGCTTGGCCCGCAGCGTGGTATACACCCGATAGCCTCGCGAATAGGCAGCTTCCTCTCCGAAACGCTCCGCCACGAAGGCCCGGGCCATTTCCGCGAGGTACTTCGCCTCCACGTCATAGTCGGCGACATGCAACTTCGCGCTGATCGGGGCGGCCATCGCCTGCCGATATCGAGGCTCATCGATGAATCCCATATCGCGCATCCGGCTGAGGACATAGCCTCGCCGGATCAATGCACGGTGCTCATCGGTGATGGGATTGAAAGTCGACGGCGCCTTCGGCAGGCCGGCGATCATCGCCAGCTGTGCCAGATTCAAGTCCATCGGCGATTTGCCGTAATAGATCTCGGCGGCAGCGCCTACGCCATAGGCGTGATGACCAAGGTAGATTTTATTCAGGTAGAGCTCGAGGATCTCCTGCTTGCTGAGTTCGCGATCGATTCTCAAGGCGAGCAGGATTTCTTTGGCCTTGCGAATAAACGAGCGCTCACGGCTGAGAAAGAAGTTCCGGGCCACTTGCATGGTGATGGTGCTACCGCCCGGCCCTTTTTCACCAGTGCGAACTAGGTACCAGATCGCTCGGAGAATGCCTTGGTAATCTACTCCCGGGTGTGCAAAAAAGCGCTGATCCTCGGCAGCGACAACGGCATTAATCAGGTCTTTGGGCAATTTATCGTAGTGAATCGGGAGGCGCTTTTTCACGCCGTAGGCGGCGATCAATGAGCCATCGGCAGTGTATATGCGCAAGGGCACCTGAAAATCCACATTTTTGAGGGTTTTCACCGAAGGCAGGCTTGGCGCGAGCACGAGATAACCCACACCGGCTGCGATGCAACCCAGCAGACTCAATGACAAAAGGCTGGCAAGGAGGTAGGCCGAGATGCGCAACAGGCGTTTCATCGTAAGCGGCGGTGTAAGTGAAGCGACCCGAACAAAGAGCAGTATATCACTTGCAATGTACCATCAATTCCCATTGACGACATCGCAAAGCTGCCACGCCAACGCGATCGGGTCAGAGCGCGCTGCGGCCAACGGATAGGTGCGGGATGAGACTCAATACGCAACAGCTAGCCACGTTTTTCCGCAAGCAAAGCTCACCCTTGCTCGGTGTCGATATCAGCTCGACAGCCGTCAAGCTCATCGAGTTGCGCCGGTTGGGTGCGGACCGCTTTCGAGTCGAAAGCTACGCCATCGAGCCGCTACCGCCGAATGCCGTGGTGGAGAAAAACATCGCCAACCTGGAAGCCGTCTCCGAGTGCATACGCGCCGCGGTGAAACGCTCTCAGACGAAAGTCAAGGAAGCCGTCGTTGCCGTCTCCGGGTCCTCGGCTATCAGCAAGACCTTGACCTTACCCGCTCATCTCCGCGATGAGGACATGGAGGCTCAAGTCAATCTTCAGGCCGATCAGAATATTCCTTTCCCGTTGGAAGAGGTCAACCTCGATTTCCAGGTCATCGGACCCTCGGCGCAGAGCCCGGAGGAGGTGGAAGTGCTTTTGGTCGCCTCGCGCAGCGAGAACGTCGACATTCGTGTCGACGCGCTCGAGGCGGCGGGGCTGAAAACGAAGATCGTCGATGTCGAGACCTACGCCATGGAAAAGGCGTTCCGACTCATCGCCCCGGAGCTGCTGGACGGCGAACGCCAGGCAGTGGCGGTTGTCGACGTTGGCGCGACGATGACCACGCTGGCGGTCTTTCAGGATGAACGCACCGTCTATACCCGTGATCAAGCCTTCGGTGGCCGTCAGCTCACTGAGGAAATCATGCGCTACTACGGGATGTCCCACGAGCAGGCCGACTCCGCCAAGCGCTCGGGGGACCTGCCGGATCGGTATGACGTGGAGGTTCTGGAACCATTCAAGGAGGCCATGGCACAACAGGTGGCTCGCTCACTGCAGTTTTTCTTTGGCGCCAGTCAACACCACAACGTGGATCACATCCTGCTCGCTGGCGGTTGCGCCGCCATCACCGGCGCCGCCGAGCTAATCGAGGAGCACACCGGAACACCGACAACCGTGGCGAATCCGTTCGGCCGGATGGTCGTTTCCTCCAGGATTCAACCACAGAGCCTGGCCGAGGACGCGCCGTCGTTGATGATCGCCTGCGGCCTGGCCTTGAGGAGCTACGACTGAGATGGCGATAAACATCAATCTATTGCCCTGGCGCGAGGAGCTGCGCAAGAAGCGCGAACGTAACTTCTACGCTGCGCTGGCGGGCTCTGTGCTGCTCGGCGCCGGAGTTTGGCTGCTCACTCATATCGAGCTCGATGGCCGAATCGACTATCAGCGCGCCCGCAACGAATTGGTCAAGCAAGAGATCGCCCACCTGGAAAAGAAGATCGTCAAGATCCGTGAGCTCGAAGCGACCAAGAAAAAGCTCATTGCCCGCATGGGCGTGATCCAGAAACTCCAGCAAGGTCGGCCGCAGATCGTGCACCTCTTTCACCAGTTCGTAACGACGCTCCCCGAGGGTCTCTACCTGACCAGCCTGCAGGAGCGCGGCAGCCGCGTCACGGTCACTGGGGTCGCCGAATCGAATGCCCGGGTCTCCAACTACATGGAAAACTTGGACGGCTCGCAATGGCTGACCGACCCGGATCTGAGCGTCATCGAGGTGAAAGAGCGCAGCGGGTTTCGGACGAGCAACTTTACCTTGGCCGTGACGCAAACCCACCCGGCCGCGACCGAGAACGCTGAGGAGGGCAGCTGATGGACCTCGCCGAGCTGCGTGAGATCGATCTCAACCAACCGGGGCGCTGGCCCCTACCCGTCAAGCTCGCGGCGATGGTCATCGTATTTTCGCTGGTACTCGCCGCCGGCTGGTATTTCGACTGGCAACATCAATGGCAGGAGCTCCAGCAGACGCGCTCGCGCGAAACGGAGCTCAAAAAACAATTCGAACACAAGCAGCGCCTGGCGGCGAACCTGGGTGCCTATAAAAAGCAGCTCAAAGACATGGAGGCGTCTTTCGGGGCCATGCTCCGACAATTGCCCAGCCGCGCCGAGGTCGCGAAGCTGCTGGTGGACATCTCCCAGACGGGCTTGGCAAGCGGCCTGGAGTTCGAGCTGTTCAAACCGCTCGAGCCCATTCGCAAGGAATTCTACGCTGAACTTCCGGTCTCGATCCGGGTTCGCGGCACCTATCAAGAATTCGCCCGCTTCGTCAGTGCCGTGGCGAATCTGCCTCGGATTGTCACGCTGCACAACATCAGTATCAACCGCAAGGGATCCGGGCAAGCGTCGGGAAGCAAGACCGACGGCACGCCGCTGCGTATGGCGCTACGCGCGAAAACGTATTGGTATCTGGAGGAAGGAGGCGCTAACTGATGAGCTCATCCCCAGGCGGCCGCCGCCATCGGCCCTTCATCGTCCGTGCGGTCCTCCCTTTCGCACTCATGACGCTGTTGACGGGCTGTTCACAAGACATGGATGACCTGCGCGACTATCTGCGCCGCGTAAAGCAGCGACCCGGCGGTCCTATCGCCGCCCTCCCCGAAATGAAGCCTTTCGCCACCTTCAACTATCCGGACACGGCACTTCGCGATCCCTTCGCTCCCCTGTCCTTCGGCGAACCGGAGCAGGCAGCGGAACAGGTGGCCTCCGGTCCGAAACCGGATCCCACCCGACCGCGCGAGATACTCGAGCAGTTCCCGCTCGATTCGCTCTCATACGTCGGGACCCTGCGGCGGGAAGGTCAGCTTTGGGCGTTAATCCGCGATCCCGGCGGCACCATCCATCGCGTTCAGAACGGTGACCACATGGGCCAGCATTACGGGCGCGTCGTCGACATATCGCCTAGATCGATCGAGCTCACCGAACTCATCCCCAATCAGCAGGGGGGCTGGCTGCGGCACGAGGGATCACTGGCAATGAACGACTGATGGTCCGGACCGTACAAATGAACAAGCTTCAAGGACTGAGGGGCACCATGAGGACAATATCAACAACAGCGCTCGCTTCATCGGTCGCCCGGCGATTGGCGCCCGTGCTGCTTTTGATCATCACCGGAGCGCCGGGCACGCAGGCGGCGGACAATGTCCTTCGGCATCTGGATTATTCGACCCTGTCGGGTAACCGGGTGGAGATCACGCTTACCCTGGACCAGCCGGTGACACCACCGAAGAGTTTCAAAACCAGCAATCCGGCACGCATTGCCCTGGATTTCATGGGCGCCCGTAGCGCGCTCCCCCAACGCAGCGTGGACATCGGCATCGGCGCCATCAACTCGGTCACCACCGCCGAGGCCGGTAACCGAACGCGTGTGGTCGTAGAGCTCTCCCAAATGGTCCCCTACATGACGCAGGTGGACGGCAACGAATTCCGTATCATGCTGCAGCAGCCCACCTCCATGGTCGGCGCGGCGCAGCGCGCGGCTACCGCTCGCGCGAATGGCGCGATGGACGCGGACGATCGCAAGATTACCAAAATAGATTTCCAGGGCGGCCCCGGTGGGGCGGGAAAAATCGTCGTCAATCTTTCCGACCCCTCCACGGCCGTGGACGTGCGTCAAGAAGGTGGCAAGGTCGTGGCCGACTTCATGCGCACCAAGGTTCCGGCACGGCTGCAACGACGTCTTGATGTCACCGATTTCGCAACGCCTGTGCAGACGATTGCCACGACGCAACGCGGCGAATCGGCGCGCATCACGATTACGCCGAGCGGGACGTATGACCAGATCGCCTATCAAGCCGACGATACGTTCACGATCGAGATCAAACCGATCTCCACCGCAGAGAAAAAGCAGCGGGAGAAAAAGGCGTTCGAGTACACCGGAGAGCGCTTATCGCTGAATTTCCAGGACATCGCCGTGCGCTCGGTGCTCCAATTGCTCGCTGACTTCACCGGAACCAACCTGGTGGTAAGCGACAGCGTCACCGGCAATATCACCCTGCGCTTGCAGAACGTTCCCTGGGATCAGGCCCTGGACATCATTCTGAAAACCAAAGGTCTCGGCAAACGCCAGACCGGTAACGTCATGCTCGTGGCGCCGGCGGCGGAGATCGCCGCCCGGGAGAAACTGGAGCTGCAATCCAAGCAACAAATACAGCAGCTCGCGCCAGTGCACTCGGAGTTCCTCCAGGTCAATTACGCCAAGGCCCAGGACTTTGCCCAGCTCATCCTCGGAGGCGGTCAGAAGGGACGCTCGCTGCTCTCGGAGCGTGGCACGGTCAACGTCGATGAGCGCACCAACACACTGATCGTTCGCGATACCGAGCAGAACCTTGACGACATCCGACGTCTGGTCAACAAGCTCGACATTCCAGTGCGGCAGGTGCTGATCGAATCCCGGGTGGTCATCGCCAACGACGATTTCAGCAACGAGCTGGGCGTGCGCTTCGGCTACAGCCGCGATCAAGGCAATCTCGCGGGGGACGGCGAAGGCGCGGTCATCGGCGGCAAGCTTCCCGGAGATGTCAATTTTGGCCAGAATACTGGTTTCGAGGTGCCTGCCGGCAGCGGCAACGAGGGGCTACTGGTCGATCTGCCGGTGACCAATGCGGCCGGCGCGGTGGGCCTCGCGGTGGGCAAGATCGGCAGCTACCTCCTGCAACTCGAGCTCTCGGCCATGGAGAGCGAGAATCGCGGTGATGTCATTTCCAGCCCGCGCGTCATCACGACGAATCAAAAGGAGGCTTACATCAAGCAGGGTGTGCAAATACCTTTCCAGCGAGCCACCTCCAGTGGTGCGACCAGCGTTCAGTTCAAGGAAGCGGTTCTCGGCCTCACGGTCACACCGCAGATCACCCCGGATGATCGTATCCTGCTCGACCTACAGGTCACCAAGGACAGCCGCGGCGAAGAAACGAACGCTGGACCGGCGATCAATACCCAGGCCGTCGGCACCCAAGTCCTGGTAAGTAATGGCGAAACCGTCGTGCTCGGCGGTGTGTACGAGCGGACCAAAAATCGAACGATCAACCGCGTGCCCTTCTTCGGCGAGCTGCCGATGGTCGGCTGGCTGTTCCGCAACACGGTACGCGTCAACAACAACAGCGAGCTGCTCATTTTCGTTACGCCTAAAATCCTCAAGGAGAACATGGCGCTTTATCAATAACCCTGGACGGGCAATCGCGTGTCCTGGCGCGCCTCGCGGGCGCCGGGAGCACGGTCATGCGTGAGCAAAGCTGGCGCGCAACCCCCGTGCGGCAGATATAATGAGAATTTTGTAGAGGCGGAGGCCGGATGCCGAGCGAGGAGCGAATTTTCCTGATCGGCCCCATGGGCGCGGGTAAGAGCGCAGTCGGCCGACCTTTGGCCGAACAGCTCGGATGGCGGTTCTGGGACTCCGATCAGGTGCTGGAAGAGCGTACCGGCGTCGATATCGCGAGGATTTTTGACGTCGAGGGTGAGGCGGGCTTCCGCGCCCGGGAGGAAGCCATACTGCAGGAACTCACCCGGCACCGCCATGTTGTGCTCGCCACCGGCGGCGGTAGCGTGCTCCGCGCGAGCAACCGTAACTGCTTGCGTGAGCGCGGCATCAGCGTCTACCTGCGCACGAGCGTTGACACGCAGCTCCTCCGAACCAGACACAGCGACCGACCGCTGCTACGCACCGACGACCCGCGGGCACGCCTCCAGGAGCTGATGCTCGAGCGTACCCCGCTCTACCAAATGCTCGCGGATATCACCGTGGACACGGATCATGGCACCATTGCCGCCATCGTCGACGACATCATTCAACGACTCGGAGAGCGCGTGCGTGCCTAATCATCCTGCTCACACCGTTCATGTCGACTTGCAGGACCGCTCCTATCCCATCTACATCGATCAAGGTTTGATGGAGCAGGCCGAGTTCCTGCACCGGCATATCCCCGGCCAACAGGTGCTCGTGGTCACCAACGAGACGGTCGCTCCGCTCTACCTCGAACGCGTCTGCGCGGCTCTTGGCGGATTCGATCTCAGCTGGGTCATTCTGCCTGACGGGGAGCAGCACAAGACCCTGGAGACGACCACGCGCATCTACGACGCGCTGATCGATCACGGCTGCAACCGCTCAGCCACGCTCGTGGGCCTCGGCGGCGGTGTCGTCGGCGACATCACTGGGTTTGTGGCCGCTACTTACCAGCGGGGCGTGCACTTTATCCAGATCCCCACGACGCTGCTCGCTTTGGTGGACTCGGCGGTGGGCGGCAAGACCGGCGTGAACCACCCACGCGGCAAAAACATGATTGGTGCCTTCCACCAGCCGCGCTGCGTCCTTGCGGACACGAATGCCCTGAGCACGTTACCGGAGCGGGAATTCCGCGCCGGGATCGCCGAGGTTATCAAGTACGGCCTGATACAGGACTATGCTTTTTTCCAGTGGTTGGAGCGCCACTTGACGCAGGTAATGGCACGCGAGCCGGCGGCGCTGATGTATATCATCGAGCAGTCTTGCCGCAACAAGGCCTACGTCGTTGCAGCCGATGAGCGCGAAGCCGGCCAGCGCGCTCTGCTAAACCTGGGACATACCTTCGGCCACGCCATCGAGACGGCCACCGGCTACCGCGAGTGGTTGCATGGCGAGGCGGTTGCCGTGGGAATGTGCATGGCCGCCCACCTTTCAGCGAGCATGGGCTGGATGACCAGCAAGGCCAGCGAACGCACGGCGTCCCTGATTCAGGCGGCCGGCCTGCCCGTTTCACCGCCGCGCGTGGCACCCGAAACGCTGCGCAAGCTCATGGCGATCGATAAGAAGGCAAACAGCGGGCGACTGCGCCTGGTGTTGCTCGAAGGAATCGGCAGTGCCGTCGTCACCGATGCGTTCGATGACCAGGCGTTGGAAGCCACGCTGGAGCACTTTCTGTCCGTGGAAAGCCAGCCCTGATAACCTTCGGGCACGAGCCGAACGTCTACCCCGCTTGGCGGCCGGCCGGGACGCTGCGAGCGATCTGATCGAACGCCGAGCATCTGTCGCAGACAACCGGGCCACGATGCGAATTCGGTAGCGCTTTACAGCGTCGGGGGCTTGCCTGCACTTCCCTGGCGCTCGAATTCGGCTTGACAGTCGTAGCACCGCGCCACGGCCGGACTTGCTTGTAAGCGCGAGACGGCAATGGGGTCACCGCATTCGAGACAGTAACCGTACCGACCGTCCTCCAGTCTGCGCAAGGCCGCCTCGATGTGCTGGATGTCACGTACGTGCCGGTCGATTTCCGCAATCTCCAGATCAACCAGGAGATCGGCAACCGAGGCGTCCCCCGGATCGTGCACCTTGTCCGCCAGCACCGCGTAGGTATTCTGATCAGCGCTCAGCAGCTCGTCCCGCACGTTCGCACGCAGAGCGTGATACTCCTCTTCCAGCCTGCGCTGTAATTCCTGGCGCTGCTCACGAGTCAACGGCTCGTTCATTGCGACTCCTCCCATCCTGGCGACTGTCGCTCCTCGAACTCTGGCCGACAGCCGATCGTTCATCACCTACAGCATGATATGCTGGTCTTGAGGCGCGGGCGCAACCCGGGCCGCCATACACACGACTAGACCGAACGACTAGACCGAACGACTAGACCGATGCAATCGGAACACACGCGCCGCGGGGATATCGAGGAGCATCATTTGCGCTTGCGCAATTTGCGGCTCTCCGATTATCCCGACATCAAAGAGATTATGGACCACGTTTACTCCGACCTCGGCGGCGCTTGGAGCCGAAAACAGTTTGCCGCCCAAATCAATCGTTTTGCCGAAGGCCAGATTTGCATCGAGGACAACGGTCGAGTCATAGCCGCAGCCATCTCCATGATCGTCGAATACGATCGCTTCGGCGACAAACACACCTATCAGGAGATCACCGACCACGGCTTTCTCACTAACCATGATCCGAATGGCGACGTGCTCTACGGCGTGGATGTCTTCGTCCACCCGGATTATCGCGACATGCGACTCGGCCGGCGCCTCTACGACGCGCGCAAAGAGCTCTGTCGCAAGCTCAATTTGCGCGCCATCGTCGCGGGAGGACGAATCCCGGGTTATCAGAGGCATGCCGGGGAGCTGACGCCGGAGCAGTATATCGAGCGGGTCAAGCTGCGCGAGCTGTACGATCCCATCCTGTCGTTTCAGCTTGCCAACGATTTCCATGTCCGGCGCATCATCACCGGTTACCTGCCGGAAGATGTGGAATCGCGGGCGTACGCAACGCTCGTGCAATGGGACAACATCTTCTACGAGGCTGAGCGCACGCCGCTGATCGGCGGGCGAAAACAGACCGTGCGTGTCGGCACGGTGCAATGGCAGATGCGCCGCGTGCGCGATTTCGACGATTTGATGACACAGGTCGAGTTTTTCGTGGACGCGCTGGCCGGATACAACTGCGATCTGATTCTCTTTCCCGAGCTGTTCAATGCGCCGCTGCTGGCTCAGTTCAATCAGGACGAGCCGGCTGAGGCGATGCGCGGGCTCGCCCGCTACACCGAAGAGATGCGCGAAGCGATGCTCGGGCTGGCAGTGAGCTACAACACGAATATCATCTGCGGCAGCATGCCCGTCTACGAAAACAGCAAACTCTTCAATGTCGCCTATCTCTGCCGGCGCGACGGCACCACGGCCAATCAATACAAGCTGCACGCCACGCCGGATGAGCGCTTTTATTGGGGGGTTCAAGGAGGCGAGTCCTTGGCCGTCATCGACACCGACGTCGCTAAAATCGGCATCCTGATCTGTTACGACGTCGAATTCCCCGAGCTCGGGCGCCTCTTGGCGGACCAGGGCATGCAGATTTTGTTCGTGCCCTTCTGGACCGACACCAACAACGCCTACCTGCGTGTTCGCCGGTGCGCGCAGGCACGCGCTATCGAAAACGAGTGCTATGTAGCCATCACCGGCAGCGTCGGCAACCTGCCCCAAGTGGAGAACATCGAGATCCAGTATTCGCAAGCCGCCGTGTTCTCACCCGCGGAATTCGCTTTCCCGCATGATGGCATCGTGGCGGAGAGCACGCCCAATACCGAGATGACATTGATCGTCGATCTCGATATGGATAAGCTCAAAACGCTTCGAGCAGAGGGCTCGGTGCGCAATATCAAGGACCGACGGCTCGACCTCTATCGTATCGAGTGGCTAGACCAGCAAAACGAATGACCGCGCGCCTGGGTCTTTAGAATCGCTGGTTTGCCATCCAGGGAATGATGCGCTCGAACGCCTCTTCGATACGCTCCATGGAGTTGGAATAGCTGATGCGGATCGCATTGGCGCACGAATCACCGAACGCATCCCCGGGAATCACGCACACACCAGTCTCCTCGAGTAGCCGCAACGCCAACAAAGAACCGTCGGTTCGCGGCGGCAGCGCTGGAAAAATATAGAAGGCCCCCTGCGGCCAATAGCCGGTCAAATGCGGGGTCTCGCTGACCAGATGCACCACCCGGTCTCGTCGCCGGCGATATTCAGCCACCATCTCATCGACACAGGTGCGATCGCCGCGCAAGGCCGCCACGCCGGCCCATTGCGCCGGGGTATTCGCGACCGTGGTGGTGAACATATGATAGCGGCGCAGCTTCTTGATGGCTCCCTGGCTGGAGATAATCCAGCCGATTCTCAAGCCCGCCATACTGAAGGTCTTGGAAAAACTGCTGATCGACATAATGTGATCGAGATCCGATGTGCAGCGGATAACACTCGGATACTCCATGTCGTCGAGCAGCAGGTGATCATAGACCTCATCACTGAAAACATAGATCCCGCGGTAGGCGGCCTCCTGAACGATCGCCTCCATCGTCTCGCGCGGATAGACCGTCCCGGTGGGATTGCTCGGTGAGTTGAGCACGATGGCGAAGGTCCGCATGCTGATGGCATCGATCACCTCCTGGGGATCGATCTGGTGGCCATGCTCGGCGCGGGTGGGAATGACCTTCACCTCGCCGCCATTCATGCGGATGAGCGGCGCATAGAGCACGAAAGTCGGATCGGTTAGGATGAACTGCCGCCCTGGCGCGGCCGTGGCGCTCAACGCCAAATACATCGCCTCGGTGGCCCCGGTGGTGACGATGAAATTATCTTCCGTGAGCTCACGCTCGTAGCGGGCGCTGTAATAATCCCGGAGTGCACTGAGCAGCTCCGGCAACCCGGCATCAAGTGTATACCCCGTCTGACCCGCCTCTAGAGCTTCGATGTGCGCATCAATGATATGGCGCGGAGTGGGGAAATCCGGTTGCCCAATGGACAAATGCAGTACATCTTCCATTTTCGCCGCGGTGTTGATCATGCGGCGAATACCCGGCATCGGTATCGCCTGCAGGGACGGGCTGAACAGCGTGCCCGGCGTGGAATGAAATTCGTCGGTATCGATCAGACGCGCACCCTCGGCCATCGCGAGCCACCTCCGCTCAAATGCTGGGATCCACAGTCGAGACTAGGGCCGCCGGGAACATCGGTCAACCTGTCGCGAAAATGCCGCCGCCGGCAGTTGACCGCGACACGACGGGCTAGGTAACGTCGAATTGAAGCGGCGCGCCTCGCCGAATTCGAGGAGGCATATGGACATGGCCCAACCCACTCCCGCGAAGCCCGCGATTACGGTCTTGAGCGCCCCGGGAGATGACCTGCCGGCAAGCATTGACCGTCTCGCCGACTCGGCTACGCTACGCCAAGCCCACGATGCCCAATCGCTGCGCGAGGCATTGCCGGGCACCGACGTCCTGTGCGTGACGGACTTTCGTACGAGTGCCCTGAGTCAAGCCTGGCCGGCCGCGGATCGCCTTCAATGGATCCACGCAACCAGCGCCGGGGTGGATGCGGTACTCATTCCGGAAGTGCGCGAGAGCGATGTTGTGCTGACCAATGCACGGGGCATCTTCGATCGGCCGATCGCTGAGTATGTGCTTGGCCAGATTCTTACGTTCGCCAAAGACTTTCAACGCAACTGGGAACTCAAGCAACGCCATGAATGGCGCCACCGCGACACCGAACGCGTGCAAGGCAAACGCGCCGTGGTGGTAGGTGCCGGGGGAATCGGCCGTGAGGTGGCCCGCTTGCTTCGCGCCGTGGGAATGAGTGTCGAAGGGATCGCCCGTTCGGCACGCAGCACGGACCCGGACTTCGAGGCGGTTCACGCCGCTGATGATCTGCATGCCCGCCTGCCGGAGGCGGATTTCGTGATCATCGCCGCTCCGCTGACCCCAGCGACAAGGGGCCTGTTCGATGCCGCCGCGCTCAGATGCATGAAATCCTCGGCGCGACTGATCAATGTCGGCCGCGGCCCGCTCGTCGTTACCGAAGCTCTGGTGCAAGCGTTGCAGGAGGGTTGGATCGCCGGCGCGGCCCTGGATGTCTTCGAGGAAGAGCCGCTGCCAGCCAGCCACCCGCTGTGGGAGGCCCCGAACACCCTGCTCTCCGCCCATATGGCGGGAGACTTCCGCGGATGGCGCGAAGCGCTCATCGAGCAGTTCATCGAGCAATTCCAGCGCTGGCATCGGGGCGAGCCGCTGCACAACCTGGTCGACAAGCGTCGCGGCTACGTGCCCGCAACCAGAGAGTAGAAACATGAGCCCGAAAACTGACGATATCGCCGGCCTGACGGCCATGGAGATGCTTGAGTGTTTCGAGCGCGGCGAGCTCTCGCCCATGGAGGTTACCGAAGCGGCGCTGGAGCGAATCCAGCTGCACAACGACACCGTCAACGCCTATTGCTTCCTGGACGAGCAGACCACACGCGCCGAAGCGCGCCAGGCCCAGGAGCGCCGGCGCCGTAAACTCACCGTGGGCTTGGTCGATGGTCTGCCGGTCGCAATCAAGGACGTTTTCATGTTCCGCGGCTGGCCCACTCGCAAGGGCTCGAAAATCATTGATGAGAGCCCCTCGCCGGTTGACTCCCCAGCCGTCGCGAGCTTGCGTCGCCACGGCTTTGTCCCGCTCGGCAAGACCACTACGCCGGAGTTCGGTTGGAAGGGGGTCACCGACAGCCCGCTCTGCGGAGACACCCGCAACCCGTGGGATCCGACCAAAGGGGCCGGTGGCTCCAGTGGCGGCAGCGCCGCGGCGGTGCCCCTTGGCATGGGGGCGCTAGCGCTTGGTACCGACGCGGGCGGCTCGATCCGGATCCCGGCGAGCTTCTGCGGTGGCGTTGGTTTGAAACCGACGCAAGGGCGAGTGCCGTTCTGGCCGGCCAGCCCGTTTGGTCAACTCGCCCACCCGGGGCCGATGACCTGGACCGTGCAGGACGCGGCTCACATGATGAATGTCATCTGTGAGCCGGATGGGCGGGATACGACTTTGCCGCCGAACAAGGTCGACTTTGTCGCCGCGCTAAAGGGAGGCATCAAAGGCTGGCATGTGGCCTTCAGCCCCGCCTTGGGTTACGTCGACGTGGACCCTGAGGTGGCCGAGGCCGTGGCTCGCGCAGTGAAATGGTTCGAGGACCTCGGCGCCCACGTCGAAGAGGTGGATCCCGGCTTTGCGAATCCGCGCGAGGCCTTCGATCGGCTGTTCTACAGCGGCGCGGCGAACGCGCTGCGTACGGTTTCGGAAAGTCAGCGTCGCGAGATGGATCCCAACCTCGTGCGTGTTGCCGAGTGGGCGGAACAGCTCTCGATGCTGAGCTATCTCGCGGCAATCAATGAACGGGCTGCGCTGATCGATTGCATGAGCCGGTTTCATGAACGCTATCAGCTGCTGGTCACCCCCACTGTGCCAATCACCGCATTCGAGAGCGGATTGGAAGTACCCCCCGGCTGGCAGGATGAGCGCTGGCCCTCGTGGACGCCGTTTACGTATCCCTTCAACATGACCGGTCAACCCGCGATTTCGGTGCCCTGCGGTTTTACCCGCGCAGGATTGCCCATAGGATTACAAATAGTGGGGCCGCGTCATCGCGACGAGTGGGTGTTGCGGGCAGCGCATACCTATCAAGGCATTCAGCCCTTTACCGAACGCCGCCCTGCGCTGTTCGGTCAACCACGAGGGTGAGCGGCCCGACTCACCTCGGCAAATACAGGTCACGCCATGCTCGAATCACCATTGCTCAGTCATCTCATGGGTTACATCGACGGCAAGTGGGTCGCGGCTGACTCCGGTGAGACATTGCCGGTGTCGAATCCAGCCGACGGAACTCATCTTGCCGACATTCCCAAAATGGGCCGTGCCGAAACCCTGCGGGCCGTCGATGCCGGCGCGGTAGCGCTCGGCGAGCCGGCTACGTTGGAGCGACGCGCCCAATGGCTGCGCCAGATTACCGAGGCGTTGCACTCGCAGCGCGAGGAGATTGGTCGAATCCTTACCATGGAACACGGCAAACCGTGGAAGGAGGCACAAGCTGAAGTGGATTACGCCGCGGGCTTCTTTCGCTTCAGCGCCGATCATATCGATCAGCTCGGACCTCGCACGCTGGAAGAGCGGCCGCGCAATTGCCGCTGGAGCGTCGCGTACCGGCCGGCGGGCGTGGTGGGTTTGATCACGCCGTGGAATTTCCCGATCGGCATGATTGCCAAAAAGCTCAGTGCCGCCTTGGCAGCGGATTGTGCCTGTATCATCAAACCGTCGGCAAAAACCCCGCTCACGATGATCGCGTTGTTTTCTTTGCTGCACCGTGAGCTTGATCTCCCGCCAGGCAAAGTCAATCTGATCACCGGCCCGGCGCGGGAAATTACCGACGCCCTGTTCGAGCACCCGGCCGTACGCGTGATCAGTTTCACGGGCTCAACGGAAATCGGTCAGGAGCTCATTCGCAAGAGCGCGGACGGCATCAAGCGGCTCACGCTGGAATTGGGCGGCAACGCACCGTACATCGTCTTCGAGGATGCAGACTTGGAACAGGCCGCCGATAATCTGATCGCCAATAAATTCCGGGGCGGCGGACAAACCTGCGTTTGCGCCAACCGCGTTTTTGTCCATCGCGATGTGGCGGATTCGTTCGCTGACAAGGTGGTACAGCGGGTAAATCAAATGCGCGTCGGCAATGGGCTCGATGAGGGCACCAACCTTGGACCGCTGATCGATGACAATGCGGTCGCCAAGGTTCGGCGGCATGTGGAGGACGCGGTGAGCAAGGGCGCACGCCGGCTCGCGGGCGGGGATACCACCGGCCTGAGCGGCAGCTACTATCCCCCGACCGTTCTCATCGACGTGCCGAAGAGCGCACTTTGCAACCGTGAGGAGACCTTCGGCCCGCTCGTTCCCATCACCACGTTCCACGATGAGAACGAGGTTGTTCGCGCGGCCAATGACACCGATGCCGGCTTGGCCGCGTATGTCTTCTCGGGTGACCTCGCACGCGCCCGGCGTGTGGCCGAGCAGCTGCAGTTCGGGCATGTCGGCCTTAATACTGGAACCGGACCGACGCCGGAAGCACCTTTCGGGGGCATGAAGTGTTCGGGCTACGGGCGGGAAGGCGGTATCGAAGGCTTGCACGAGTTTGCCGAGGCGCAGACGCTGCCGAGCCCCGAATAGCTGTCACACGCTTCCACCCCGCATTTATCCGGAGCGGGCTGCGCAGCTCGAGGCGCGCTCAACGCGTCTCCTTCAGCGCCTCTTCGAACTGCTTGACCCCCCAATCGATCTGGTCAGCGGTCACGATCAGCGGCGGCAGCCAACGAACCACCTGGCCGCCGTAGGCGCCACAGCGAATGAGCAGCAGCCCGCGCTGCTCCGCCGCCTTGAGCAGCCGCCCGGCACGTTCTCCATCAGGCTTACCGCGGCTGTCGACGATGTAAACGCCTTGCATCAATCCCAACCCTCGTATATCGCCTATTTCCGGATAGTCCGGCGCAAGGCCAGTAAGATTGTGGCGTAGTTGTGCACCGCGCTGGCGAGCGTTCTCGACCAAGCCTTCCTCGCGAATAACCTCCAACGTCGCCAGCGCCGCCGCACAAGCCACCGCGTTGCCGCCGTAAGTTCCGCCTTGGGATCCGGGCCAACCGCGGTTCATGAGCTCGCCCGGTGCGGCCACGAGCGACAACGGAAAACCGCTGGCGAGCCCTTTTGCGGTTACCAGCAGATCGGGAACGGTCTCGAAGTGATCATGGCCCCAATAGCGACCCGTGCGGCCATTACCCGCCTGCACCTCGTCTACGACGAGAAGCATTCCATGGTGATCGCAGCGCTCCCGCAGACCCTGCATGAAGGTCCGGTTCGCCGGAACGTAGCCGCTCTCGCCCTGCACTGGCTCGACCAACATACCAGCCGTCTCGCGGGGAACGCTGTACGTCTGGAGTATGTGGTCGAGCTCGCGAAGGCAAAACCGGCTGGTCGTCTCTTCGTCCCAACCGTACCAATAAGTGTCGGGAAACGGGGCCACTACAACGCCGCCCATCATGGGTTGCAGGCCGGCGCGGATGGGCGCGCTGGAGGTGGTCATCGACAATGACCCCATCGTTCGGCCGTGGAACCCCCCGCGAAAGGCAATCATATTCGGCTTGCCCGTCGCTTGGCGGCAGAGCCGCAACGCCGCCTCGATCGCCTCGGTGCCGGCACTGGCATACAAGAAGCTGTCAATGCGGCCCGGCATGAGCTCTCCGAGCCGCTCTGAGAGCTCCAGGATACGGGGATGGCGCACGATGGCGTATTGTCCGTGAATCAGCTCCGCGACCTGCTGCTGTGCTGCCTCGACCACGCGAGGATGGCAATGGCCCGTGCTGGTGACACCGATTCCCGAGGTGAAATCCAGATAGCGATCGCCGTGTTGATCGAAGAGGTAGGCCCCTTCGCCTCGAACGGCCAGAATATCGCTGGATTGCTTTAGCAGCGGCGACAGACGGCCAATGTGCTCGCTCATTTATGCCTCCCTCGGCCAACCCGTGGTCTCGTTGCGCAGCAGCGCACATCGCGCTTTGGCTGCATCGACGAGCGAGCCGTGGCTCATTCGACGACTCGCCAGCCACCATCGCTGCGTAGCTACGCGCCCGGCGCTCACCCAAGCCGCCTGATCACCGCCTCTCCCACCTCAGTGGTCGATCTGGGACGCAGGCCGTACTCACGCAAATCCATCGCCACCGCCTCACGTAGTCTGCGAGCCTGGTCAGCCACCGCTGCATCCTCCTCACCCATCCATTCGAGCATCATGGCCGCCGTGAGCAACATCGCTTGGGGACCCGCTTGGTTTCGGCCCGCGATGTCCGGCGCGCTACCGTGCGTCGGCTCGAACATGGGCGGCTGACTGCGATCGCCCGGATTGAGGTTGCACGAGGGAGCGACACCCATGCCACCGGAGAGCACGGCGGCCAGGTCGGTCAGAATATCACCGTGCAAATTGCTCGCCACCACGACGTCGAAACGCCAAGGCGCCGTCACGAATTTCATACACGCGGCGTCGACCAGCTCGTGATGAGTAGCCACGTCCGGGTACTCGCGCGCCACGCTCGCGAAAACCTCCGAGTACATCTCGCCCCAATAACGAAGCGCATTACGCTTGGTAATCAGGCACACCTCGCTTCTGGCGAGCCCTCCACCGGGCAGCGTAAACTCGCGGTCCCGACGACTGCCCGCCGAACGCTCCGCCGCTCTAAGGCGGGCACGTTGGAAAGCATGGTGGAAAATGCGCTTCGCGCCGCCATGGGTGAAAACCTCAATCTGAGTGGCAACCTCCCGCGGCGTGCCCGGCGCCAGCCGGCCGCCTTGCCCCACGTACTCGCCCTCACTGTTCTCACGAACCACGAGCACGTCGGTCGTCTCGGCCCTGGCATCGGCCAAGTACTGAGGCGCTCCCTGAAAGTGCAACGCCGGTCGTTCGCAAGCCCATTGATCGAATCCCTTGCGGATCTCCAGCAACGGCGATAACGCGACGGCGTCCGGCAGGAGGTAGCGGTGTGCGTCATCGGCAGGCCCGGGATCACCCAGCGCGCCCAGCAGAATCGCATCAAACGCTCCCAGCCTCTGGTGCCAGTCGGCAGGCCACATCTCACCGTGAGTTCGATGCCAGGAGTGCGACGGCCACAGAAGCTCGGTCAGCTCCAGCTGCAGCTCGCCTCCCGTGCTCAATGCCTCGAGCGCTTCGAGGGTTACCGCCATCACCTCGGGGCCGATGCCGTCGCCCGGCAGCACGGCCACCTTCCAACCCGATCGCCTGCCCATAGTCCCTTATCAAACTGCTTTTTTCCACCATAGCAGACTAGAACGAAGGTGGCACAGTAGCTGAGTGCTGAGCGGCCGCTCCCGTCGAGTTTCGATGACTCGTTATCCTGGTTCGCGGGCGGCACCTGCCAGGGTGTGCATCGAGCCTGACTGGGGGGATTGCGCACAGAGCTGCAACACCCGGCAGGCGATCTCGTCCAGCGCCAGGACGAAATCGGCGGCCCCCAAGCGCACGGCCGCCCCCGGCATGCCCCATACCACACTGCTGCGCTCGTCCTGAGCCAAGGTCGGGGCCCCGGCTTGTTGCATCTCCTTCAGACCACGCGCGCCGTCCTCGCCCATACCTGTAAGAAGTACGCCGACGCCGTTGAAACCGACGTTCTGTGCAACCGAACGAAAGAGGACATCCACGCTCGGGCGGTGACGGTTGACCGGCGAGCCCTCGCTCAACCGGCACACATTGCGGGCGCCGTCCTGTTCGACCAGAAGGTGCAACCCACCCGGGGCGATGTAGGCATGCCCGGGAAGGATTTGCTGACCGTCCGCCGCCTGGCAGACGGACATGGCCGATATCGAGTTCATCCGTGCCGCGAAAGGTGCACTGAATGCTGCCGGTATGTGCTGCGTGATGACGATCGCCGGCGCATCTGGCGGCATGGTCGCCAATATGGTCTTGATTGCCTCGGTTCCGCCTGTCGATGCGCCGATAGCGATCATCCGGTCGGTCGTGCGGAATCGTCGCGGCGACGCACGTGCCCCGATCACCGCGTCGGCCGTGTACTTCGGGACCACCGCCGGCTGGCGCCGGCTGACGTTGAGCCGTCCGACCCGGGCCCGAGCGGCGGTGCGCACTTTTCCTACGATCTCCTCACTGTAGTCGCGAAGACTGCCGGAAATGTCCGTGCGCGGCTTGGCGACGAAATCGACCGCCCCCAGCTCGAGGGCGCGCAACGTCACCTCGGCGCCCAGCTCGGTCAGCGAGGAAACCATTACCACGGGCATGGGGCGCAGCCGCATCAGATTCTCAAGGAACGTGACACCATCCATCTTCGGCATTTCCACGTCCAGCGTCAGCACATCCGGGTCGAGTTGCTTGATCCGCTGCCTCGCCACATACGGATCCGAGGCGGTACCGACGACCTCCATATCCGGTTGCGCATCGAAGATCTGGGTGAGTATCTGCCTGACCAAAGCCGAATCATCGACGATTAGCACACGAATCGGTTTCATGGGGCGCCACCTCCGAGCAAATCGATCTCACCGGTCACCGGCTGCCTCTGCAATGCACGCAGGTAGGCATGCTCACGCTGCGCGACATCCGTATCCTGCAAGGCCGCGAGCCGCCGAACCAAAGCCTTGCCGGTGTGCGGGAAGTACTGCAGGTGGCGTGGCGATGACCCGCCCACATCCGCCGCCACCAGTGACAGGCCCTCGCGCGCGAGATACTCACGGACGAATCGGATATTGCTCTCGCCGATATCGCGCATCCGCGCGAGCACCTTGCTGCCGCCGAAGATTTTCACTTCCAAGCGCTCCCAGCTGCCGCCGTATTTCAGGATATCGTTGATTAACTGCTCCATAGCGGCGGCGCCGTACCGCGTCGCCCGGCCAAGCGAGCCGCCCCACCGAGCGCCCTCGGCGCCCGAGGCGGGCAGCAGGAAGTGGTTCATGCCACCGATTCCGAGTTTCACATCGCGTATACATGCCGCCACGCAGGAACCGAGCACAGTGGCCAGAACCTCCTGCCCAGTGGTCACGTAGTACTCGCCGGGCAGAATCTTCGCGATGGTCCTGCCCTTGTCGCGATAGCGTCCTATATGATCGAAACCGGGCAACCCGGTCATCCGATCGGCGATGGCGCCAAGCGCCCGCTGCGGCAGTGGTTTCAGCATTACGCCTCGCCCTTCCTGTATATTGTCTTGCCGATCGGTCGAAAACGCTCCGTCAAACCGTAGAGCGACTCGGAATGGCCGATAACCAGATGGCCCTCGGGGGCGGTCAACTCGGCAAAGCGCCCGATGAGCCGCTCCCTGCGTTCCTTGTCGAAATAGATGATGACGTTGCGGCAGAAGATCACATCGAAAGGCCCTTTCATGGGCCATGGGCCCATCAGATTGAGACGCGCGAATCGCACGTGATCGCGCAACTCCTCGACCACCTGGATCTGATCGGGCGACTTCCCCCCGGCGCCGTTAAACCAGCGACGGCGTCGCTCCAACGGAATCGGGTCGAGCCGGTCCCTGCGGTATACTCCTTCCCGGCCCACCGCGATGACCTGCTGATCGAGGTCGGTTGCAAGCACTTTGACATCCCAGGACTGACCCGCGGGAAGCGCTTCGAGCACCGCTATCGCAATCGAGTACGGCTCCTCCCCCGTCGAGCAACCTGCTGACCAGATACGGATACGGCGAGTGGCAGCGTTGCGCACCAGTAGCTCGGGAATGACGCGTTCGGCCAGGAAGACGAAATGATGAGCTTCGCGGAAGAAGGCGGTGACGTTCGTGGTGAGCGCACTGATCAACTCGGCGAGCTCACGCTCCGGATAGTCGCGTACCTGCTCGCAATACGCCGCTATGCTCGAAAGCCCCAGCTGGCGTACACGCTTGGAGAGGCGGCCGAGCACCATCGAGCGCTTCTGCTCGGTGATCTGAATACCCGCATGCTCGGCGATGAGCGCCTGAATATAACGAAAGTCAGCCTCGCTGATCGCTTCCGTCGAATAACTGGGTGCGCCCGCCGCTAGCATCATGCACTCTCACTTCCCGGCCCGGTCATTCTCGCTACGGTGCCGGACGATCCGCCGTCGAACCCTACGTCCGAGCCGACGGCTCGTCCGGCGCCAACGATTCAAACGCCGTGGTCAGAACTCCTGCAAAATACCGTGGTCGTCGCCGTTGTAGCGCGCCGCGGAACTTTTGCCGTTAGGCCGGGCGGCACTGTGCTGTGAGCGCTGCTGGCTCGCGTTGTGCCCAGAGTGCGCGCTCAAACGGGCCTGCGGCGCCTTAGCCTTGGAATGCTCGCGCACCGGACTTGGCGTTTGCTCGCCAGTGGGGATGGCGGTCGCCTCCTTTGCGAACCGGAAGTATCCGAGACGGTCACGCAGTTCTATAGCCTGCTGCGACATGGAGTGGCTGGCCGCCGCCGTCTGCTCGACCAGCGCCGCGTTCTGCTGGGTCACCTCATCCATTTGCATGACGGCATTGTTGACCTGATCGATGCCGGCGGACTGCTCCTGGCTGGCGGCCGAGATTTCCGCCACGATATCGGATACCTTCTTGATACCCTCCATGATCTCCTTGAGCGTTGCGCCGGAACGATCCACGAGCGCGCTACCCGCCTCGACCTTGCTGCCGCTGTCCTGGATCAGTTCCTTGATCTCCTTGGCAGCACCGGCGCTACGTTGGGCGAGGCTGCGGACCTCGCTTGCCACCACCGCGAAGCCCCGGCCCTGATCGCCGGCACGAGCCGCCTCCACCGCGGCATTGAGCGCCAGCAGGTTGGTCTGGAATGCGATCTCATCGATTACACCGATGATCTCGGAGATCTTCTGGCTCGAATGGTTGATATCCTGCATGGCGGAAATCGCCTCCGAGACCACCGATCCGCCCCGCTCGGCCTGCTCCCTCGCGCTCATGGCGAGCTGATTTGCTCGGCTTGCATTGTCCGAATTCTGTTTCACCGTGGCCGTCATCTCCTCCATGCTGGAGGCGGTCTCCTCGAGCGCCGCCGCCTGCTCCTGCGTGCGCTGGGAGAGATCGTCGATGCCGCTGGAGATCTCTTGCGAACCATGAGCAATGGCGTCAGGGCCACCCTGCATGTCACCGAGGATGTCCGTCAGCTTGGCCTGCATCACCCGAAGGGATGCCAACAGCTCGCCGACCTCGTCCTGAGATGCCTGATCGATGGTGATGGACAGATCGCCCTCACTGATGCTCTTGGCAACCGCACTGGCATTTGACAACGGCGCGGTGATGCGCTTTTTGAAGATGTAATAGGCAAAAGCCATGACAGCCAGCGCAAGTACGATGACTGCGAGCACCACCCATTGGCTGGTGCGCATGCCAGCGGCGAGCGCATCATCGATGTTGGAATCGACCTCCAGAACGCCACCCAACTCGCCAAGCTGCCAGTCACGCTTGGCGGAGTCCGTGCGCGAATTGTGACAGTCGACACAGCTCTGGCTGCTCATCTTGTCGGGCATACCCACGCGCACGATTTTCTTGCCGTTCACTTCCACCGTCTTGGTGTAGATGCCGTCGGGATTGTTCTTCAGATAGGCCCACGCTTCCTGGTTGAACTCATCGAGGGCACGACCCTTGCGATTCGGAAACGGATAAGGACTATAGAGCTGCAGCGTGGTGCCCTCGTTCCGCAACAGCTCGCTCATGTCGAGGATGACGGTGGCCGGCAGCGGCAACGTTTGGTCACGCTTGTGGTTTTCCGAGAATTCAACGTCGCCGCGATCGCCCAGTTTTTTTACCACATTCTCGGTATAGTATTGACGTAACGTCTTGAACTGGGTGACCGTTTCCTTGGCGTTTGCCACGGCTCCATCAATGGCGCTCTGCTTGAGCAGATTCGGCACAAAAAACCCCATCGCGATAATGCAAATCACGAAGAGCACACCGGTCGGCAAGGCAAACTTCCAAAAAAGACTTTTGTTGAAGAAACCCATTGTCAACTCCTTTTGACGGCCGTTGCCGTCCCGCCTGTCCAGTCCGACGGACCATGAGGCATGGCGTCGAGACATCCAAATTACCTTCAGAAGATCGATTCGCTCGTCCCCCGCATGCGCAGGGATACCCGAAACCCCGCCATCGTCCTGGAACGGTTAATCGACGCTGGCCGCGAAACCGCCGCCAGCGAGGCGGCGCCCGCCCCGGCACCCGAGCGCAGCTCGCCTGTCGGGGAGCGTTTTCCCGTTCCCGTCGATCGCCCTGCGCCGGCTCACTCCTTATTGTTATCGGAACGTCTCACGCGAACTTGAAGGCTTGCGAGCACGGCCCAAAAGCATCCCTTGGCAAAACTGCGTGGCCACTGCCAGCGCGTTTCGCCGCAGATCCCGCTTCTTTGCGATATCAGCCAACGGCAGGTTGGGCGCTCACCGGGAACTCAGGCGGAGTTGAGAGCCGTTTCCGGACTCTCCACGGCCGCGGCAAGCTGCTTTTCGTTCATTAGTTGATCGATATCGAGCAGCATCACCATCTTCTCGCCAATGGTCGCAAGCCCGGTGATGAATTCCGGGTTCGCGCTTTTGCCCATTTCCGGCGGACCCTGAATGTCGGAAGGCGGCACTTCCAGGACATCCGAGACGCCGTCGACGACGATGCCGAAATTGCGCTTGCCCAGGGATGAATCCGCCGCCAGCACGATGGTGACGGTCACGGAGGTATACTCCACCGCCTCCAGGCTCAATCGCAGGCGCAGATCGATGATCGGCACGATGGCACCCCTGAGGTTCAGAACACCCAACAGGAACGGCGGGGATTTCGGAATTCGCGTCACCGACGTCCAGCCACGTATTTCCCGCACGCGGAGAATCTCTACTGCATAATGTTCGCCGGCAAGCATGAACGTGAGGTATTGCGATCCCTTCTCTTGCGCCGCACCGCCCTGCGCTGTGGACGCTGTTTGCTGCTCGGTCTGCGTTGGCATGTCTGTTTCCCCTTTCAATATCCAGCAACGAATGCGTGGCGGTTCAGGCGGTTTCTCGCCTCTCGGCGATCCGAATCAGCTCTGGAATATCCAGGATCAAAGCGATCGAACCGCCGCCGAGAATAGTGGCGCCCGAGATCCCCTCGACCTTTTGGTAGTTTTCCTCCAGCGATTTGATGACGATCTGCTGCTGTCCCAGCAGGTCATCCACAACGATGCCCAGATGGCACTCGTCGTTTTCCACGATGACAATCAAGCCCTCGGTTAGCGCCCGCCTGTGGATGCGGGTACCAAGAAGCTCGTCCAGGCGTAGAACCGGCACGTATTTATCCCGAAACAGGAGAAGCTCGTTGCGAGCGCCCACATTGGCGATCAACTCGGGTTTTGGCTGCAATGACTCGACGATCGAAGCGAGCGGAATAATGTAGCGCTCGTCGCCGAGCACAACGGATTGACCGTCCATGATCGCCATCGTCAGTGGCAGCACGATGCTGAACGTCGTACCTAACCCCGGTTGACTGCTGACTTCGACGGATCCACCGAGCGCTCGGATGTTCCTACGCACCACATCCATACCCACGCCGCGCCCGGATAGGTCCGTTGTTTTATCGGCAGTGGACAGACCGGGATGAAATATGAGATCGCAGATGGCCTCATCGCTGAGTTCCTCGTCTCCGACGAGACCAGCGGAACGCGCTTTGCCGAGGATTTTCTCGCGGTCGAGCCCCGCCCCATCGTCGCTCAAGCAAATACGGATTCGGCCGCTCTTGTGACAGGCCTCGAGATCGAGCTGGCCGGTTTCGGGCTTGCCGAGCTGACGCCTCCTTTCGGGCGTCTCGATGCCATGATCGATGGCATTTCGCAGCAGATGCACCAGCGGATCGCTGATCTTCTCCAGCACGCCCTTGTCGAGCTCGGTCTGCTCGCCGCAGAGCGTGAGCTGCACGCGCTTGTCCAATTTGCGCCCGAGATCGCGAACCATTCTGGGAAAGCGAGCAAAGACGACATTGACCGGCAACATACGCATCCGCATGACGCTCTCCTGCAACTCCCGCGTATTGCGCTCGAGCTGCTCCAGACCAACTTGCAGCCGACCGGCCTCGGCTGCGTCCGCGCCGCTGGCAAGCGTGTTGAGCATGGACTGGATTATCACCAGCTCCCCAACCCGGTTGATGAGGTCGTCGAGCTTGTCGGTACTGACCCGGATCGAACCACTCTCGGCGAATGCTGCCGCAGGAGCGTCCGTCGGCGACTCCGCAATGCGGTCGCGCGGCGGCTCGCCGCTCGGTCGGAACGCCGACGGCCTCAATGTCGAGGCGTCGGCGGCTTCAATCGGCTCGATCGCCACGCGACAATCATCCGCCACCCAGGTAAAAATCTCTTCCACGGCGGTTTGGTCGATTTTGCCCTGAACTTCAAGCTCCCAGCTCAGATAGCAATGCTCCGGGCGCATAGCCGTAAGCGAGGGTAGCCGGCCAATGTCCGCGCGGCACGCCAGCGTGCCGAGCCGCTCCAACTCGGCGAACAGACGCACGACGTCATTGCCTTGCTGGAGCAACTCGAGGTGCGGTCTGAAATCGATGCGCCAGCCGCCCGCCGAGAGCGCCGCGCCGCAAACGTGGCCGGCCTCGAGCGCAGAGGCAGAGACGCCCGCCGTCCCCCTTTCGGACCCAAGGCTCTCTTGCGCTCCCGTCGCACGCAGCAACTGCTCGAGCTCGGATTGCAACGCCTCGATCGGCTGCGGATCGACGCTCCCGCCCTGCTGCATGCCGAGCAGTAGAGCGCGCAGCAGATCGATTGCCTTCAGCAACTGATCAATGCCTTGCTGGCTCACTGCCAACCGACCACCGCGCAGCGCATCGAGATACGTTTCCACGGCGTGTGTGAAAGACGTAACCTGCGCGAACCCGAAAATGGCCGCCGCTCCCTTGATCGAATGGGCAGCCCGGAAGATCGTGTTTACAAGCTCCGCCTCCGCTTTGCCCGGGCTGAGCTTGAGCAACGCGAGTTCCATTGACTCGAGCGCTTCGAAACTCTCGTCAAAAAACGTTGCGTGGAATTGGGCGAGATCGAGACTCATGACGCCAAACCGGCTATGCCGCTTATGAACCCCATGAGCGGATCCGCTCCGAGGAGCTTGCCCACCCAAGTCGTCGTGCCCGCCTCGCAAACCACCGGTTCGCGCTTTGCTGCCCGCCTGGCGATCAGCAAAACAGCGGGTATCGAGCGGCCGTGAGGGCGCTCACTAAGGGGTACATGGTTCAGGGCACTGGCGCACCGGTGTGGCACGTTGCGAGCTATCCGTAGCCGATCGGCCAGTGCGAGCGCAGCAATTGCGTCGCTCGCCGCGATGCCATCGTGCCTGACCGCTTGCATCGACACGGTTACCACGGTACGCATCGAAACCCGATCATTCACCGCCAAAATGCTTGCCATCGCCTCCACCTGCGGTCCACGGCCAGAGGGTGATATCCCCTACTCCAGCGCCAGCACCAGCACCTCATCGAGTCCCAGCAGCCGAGCCGCCGTCGTGAAAGCTTCCGAGGGGGTTTCCCACTCCACCGCGACGCCGCGTTGTCGGCCCTCGAGGACGAACGCGCAGAGCAGTTGCAGCGTCGCCGTGTCGATGTGAACCACATCCGCCGCCACGAGGCGGACTCTGGCACAGCGGTTCAAACCGTCGAGGAGCTTGGTGTGTAAGCCAGTCACGTCGCCGATGGTCTGCTCCGGCATCAACGTAACCACCGAAGTGGCTGTTCCCCGGCTTTTGACGTCGTTGCCTGTTGGCATTTTTTGTACCCA
>NZ_JBXWZQ010000202.1:0-50639 GCF_059432795.1 Nitrococcus sp.
TACGGATGCCGATCTGAACCGCGACAGGTTCATAGCCCTGTGGGCCGAAAAGGTGCACGATACGTCGCTCGCGACCTGCGACGCCGATGACGCGTGGGCGCATCTGGTGCGCATTGCGGGCCGGACGCAGACTGTCGTGGAGATGCGCCTGTTGCGGCAGCGCCTTGGGCGCAAACAGCCGCCCGCGGAACTGTGTCATGCCGAACTGGGGCTGCATGGCCCCATCGTCGGCACGATTCATGCATCCAAGGGGCGAGAAGCGGACACCGTGCATCTGATGCTGTCCGACATGCAGGGCCGCAATGTGGACCAGGACGAAGAAGCGCGGGTCGTATTCGTCGGCGCGACGCGCGGACGCTCGCGGCTGCTGGTCGGCCGCGGCTGGAGACAATTCGCAAGCCGGGTCGAGGCCTCCGGCAGGGCGTATTGTCTTCAGACGAAGAACAACAAGCCGCGCGCCCAGGTCGAAATCGGCCATGACGCCGATATCGGGGCCGAAGGGTTGGTGGGCCGAGGTTTCTTTGCAAGCCCCGGCGCGGTGCGCGCCGCGCAGACGCGGATTCGCAGCTTCGCGGACGAAACCGTGTCGCTGGTCGCCGAAAGCGACCGCGACGCCGGTTTCGTGTACAGGCTAAAAGAAGACGGACAGGGGCAATGCCTTGCAGTCCTGTCGCAAGCGGTGAACTCCGACCTGTTCACCGTCGCAAACGCCGTTCAGACGAAACTCGGCGGCGACCGGCGGCGGCCGCCCGACAGATTCCGGCACCTGCATGTGCGCGGGGTGCGCACGATCGTCCTGCCGCCGGATGCGCCGGACGGCGAGACGCTGTTTGAGCCGTGGCGCAGCAGCGGGATCATGTTGGCGCCACTGGTGCTGGGCTACAGCACGGCGTTCTTCCCTTTTGCGCGCGGACGAGGGAGGCGGCGAAATGCGTGACAGTCTTCTCGACAGGCTGAGATGCGATCTGGTGGGGCCGTATACGGCGGACGAGGTCCTGACCTCGCGCCCCGCGGCCGAGTCTCTGACGGGCATTTTGGTGCCGCGCGAAACCCGCATGGGCTCGGTGGTAGACGAACGCCTCGGCCTGTCCGGAGGAGATGACACAGAATCCGACGGTGGCGGCGAGGAAGAGGAAGTCTGGCTGGCCGTTCTTGTGCGCCCGTGTTCGGCGGGCGTGTCCTTCGCAGCACGCGCGGCGGAGGGAGGGTCCCCCGGACTCGACGTGACGGTCCGCTTCGCAACCTACGAGCCCGTCGTTCCCGACGAGTCGGGCGCCGGGGAACAGGAAAACGGCGGCGGCCGTGCGCGGCGGCGCACGGAATGGCGACGCCGGGCGCATGACATACCGGTGGACGGCATCACGCTGGACGATGCGTCGCGCTTCGTCGATCTCGAACCGCACGGCGCGCCGGCGGGCGTGCGACTGCACATGCGCACCGCGCCGTGGTCGGGCGGTACGCTCGCCACCGTCACGCTGCTGAACCAGGCCGAGCCCGATGAAGATGAAGGCCACGACGGAATCGAGCGACTGACGCTGTTCCAGACCTGTGTCGAGGTTCGTCCCCGGCCGGGCACCGTGCTGGTGGCGCGGCCGTCGCGGCGGCCGGTACTTGATGACGACGATCGCGCCGCGGCGCTGCTATACCGCAATGCCCATGAGTTCGCGACCGGTCACACCTGCTCGGTTGAATGGGAGACAGGGACCGACCCGGCGACAGCCGACATGGTCGCCACGAGCTGGATTCCCACGGCCACGGTGCCCGCGACCAGCGCGGCCGGCCACGAGGTGTTCGACACACTGCGCGGAAACGGACCGCTCAAGCCGCTCTCGGCGCGGTGGCTGGCGATGGCCGCGCCGGACGAGCTCGGCGATGCCCTGCAACAGCTCCCCGCCGCCTATGCGCGTTGGCTCGAAAACAGGGAAGCGGAAGTGCCTTCGCTTCCCGAAGAATTCCGAAACCAGGCCGAAAAGAACATCGCGATTTGTCGCGAGGTCCATGCCCGCATCGCCGGAGGTGCCGCGCGTATCGCCGAAAACGCCGCGATGTCCCGCGCCTTTCGTCTGGCCAATCTCGCGATGGACATGCAGCACGGCTGGGATCCCGAGAAAAGCGCGCGCGGTCCCCTTGCGTGGCGGCCGTTCCAGCTCGGCTTCATCCTTCTTGCGGCAGCATCCGTCGTCGACCGCGAGCATCCGGAACGCCGGATCATGGACCTGCTGTGGTTCCCGACCGGCGGCGGCAAGACGGAAGCCTATCTTGCGCTCATCGCCTTCCTCGCCTTCTACAGAAGGCTGTCCGCGGGCGATGATCCGGACGCGGGGGACGGTGTCGCCGCCATCATGCGCTACACGCTGCGCCTGCTGACCACCCAGCAGTTTACGCGCGCCGCCTCCGTCCTGCTCGCCTGCGAGGCGATCCGACGCGGACGCATCCGCGAAGCGGGCGTATCGCGCCGGGAACTGGGGAACACGCCGTTCTCGATCGGTCTCTGGGTCGGGGGCGATGCCGTACCGAACCGGGTCAGCAATGCCGCCGCGGCGCTCGGCGGCGCGGCTGACCAGCCGGCGCCGAAGCAGCTCGTGCATTGCCCGACGTGTCGGGAACCGCTGACCTGGAAACACGACGAACAGGCAAACGCGATTCACGTCCACTGCGAGAAGGAAGACTGCCTCCTGTTCGATCCGGATACACCGCTCCCGGTCTGGACCGTGGACGAGTATGTGTACCGGATGCGACCGACGCTGCTGATCGGCACGTTCGTCAAGTTCGCGCAGATCGTCCGGCGCAAGGAAGTCAACGGCCTGTTCGGGCTGGACGCCGGCACGCCGCCCGATCTGATCCTGCAGGACGAGTTGCATCTGATTTCCGGGCCACTCGGCACGGTCGCCGGTCTGTATGAAGTCGCGATCGACCGGATGTTCGCCGCGCGCGGAGCGCGCCCGAAGATCATCGGCTCCACGGCGACGATCCGGCGCGCCTCCGAACAGGTGGCTGCACTGTTCGACCGCGAGACGGAACAGTTCCCGCCGTCATTTCTGGACGCCTCTGATTCCGCATTCGCCGTTTTGGACCGCGACGCGCCCGGCCGCGTCTATGCAGGCGTCACGACGGCAGGCCGATCGGCGAAATTCCCCCTCCAGGGCGTGGCCGCATCGCTTCTCCAGTCCGCCTTCGGCGGCACGTCGGATGACGCCGCCCGCGACCCGTACTGGACGCTGGTGTCGTATTTCAACTCACTGCGCGAGCTGGGCGGCGCGCTCGTCCTGATGCAGGACGACGTGAACGACAGCCTGGCATTGCTCGCGCAACGGCGCGGCGAGAACGCACGTCGCCCTGAGTTCACCGAAGAGCTGACCTCCAGGCGCACGCAGGCCGAAGTCCGGGACATGCTGGACCGGCTCGCGATCCGCGCCGCAGATCAGGGTGCACTCGATGTCGTGCTTGCGACGAATATGCTCAGCGTCGGCGTCGATATTCCGCGTCTCGGCCTGATGCTGGTCAACGGCCAGCCGAAAGGCATCGCCGAATACATCCAGGCGACGAGCCGCGTCGGGCGCGGCGATGTGCCGGGGCTCGTCGTCGCCGTGCTCAACAATGCCAAGGCCCGCGACCGGTCGCATTACGAAGGCTTCCCGACCTGGCACGAAACCCTGTACCGGGATGTCGAACCGACCAGCGTGACGCCCTTCGCATCGCGGGCGCGCGACCGCGCACTGCACGCGGTGCTGGTGGCGCTGGTGCGTCATCTGGCGCCCGGCATGATCGACCGGCCGGCGCTCGACGACGATGCGACCGATGCCGCGAAAGTCCTCATAAACGACATCGTCGGACGCGCCGCGGCGATCGATCCGCAGGAAGCGGCCGTCAGACTGGAGCTGGAGCGCTGTCTCGACACCTGGGAGTTCCGCGCGCCGCGAAGCTACTGGAGCCGGCAGGTCCGCAGCTCGCTGCTTCAGGATGCGGAACGCGCTGCGACGCTTCGGGCGATGGGGCGCATGCCGGGCGAAGCTTGGCCGACGCTGAACAACATGCGCAGCGTCGAGGCCGCAACAAGGTTCAGGCTCGCCGAATGGCTGCGCGAACAGACATCCGGGGGGAGCGGCGATGGCAAATTACCGGCTGGGAGAATTGCGCAGAAGCGCCGCCGTCATGACCTTCGGGCCGGGTTCCGTCGTGGACTTCCGCGCCGACGGCGCACCCGTATCCGCCGTCGCGGCGGGGCTCGAAGAATGGGACAGGTCTTTCCCGCCGGCGGGGCTGGTCAATCCGCAGAGAATCACCGAGCCGCGTTTGCAGCGAAAGCTCTCCGTCGGCGGTTTCCGTCTGCCGCCGGTCGTCGATGAAAACTGGCGGGACGATCAGGGTAATCCCGACGGTCGCACGCTCGTCGCGGCACGGTTTCCGGAATGGCTGCAATGCCCACAATGCGACCGTCTCGCCCCGGCGGGGCGCTGGTCGCAGGACCCCGGCCGGGCCGGTCGCTATTGCGCGGGCTGCACGCGCAAGGCGCCGGGCCAGCGCAGGATATTCGCGGTGCCGACCCGCTTCGTCATGGCCTGCCCCAAGGGACATCTGGACGATTTCCCGTGGCATATCTGGGTCGGACACAAGGCCGATTGCAAGAAGAAGGACCGCGCCGATCTCTATCTCAGGTCGGAGCGGCCGGGCCTCGCCGGATTGATCCTGAGCTGCCGCGACTGCGGGGCGCGGCGCTCGATGGACGGGGTATTCAGCGCCCAGACTTGGCGCGGTTTCCGCTGCCGCGGACGGCGGCCCTGGCTCGCCGCAGCGAACGAGACATGCGATTGCGAACCGCGGGCGCTGCAACGCGGTGCATCGAACCTGTATTTCCCGGTGATCGAGTCGGCGCTCAGCATTCCGCCGTGGTCGGATGCAATACAGGAAGCGGTCGGAGTCTACTGGAACGACATTGTCGAGACAGAGCCCAATGATCGCGCCACCTTTATCCGCATCCTCGCCAAGGGCGGTCTCGAACCGGTTCTCCGGGAACTCGGCCTGAGCCCCGACGAGCTTGCTCGGCATATCGAGGCTCGCCTGACCCGATACAACGACGATGCCGTCCTGAACATCCGCCAGGAGGAATACAGACAGTTCGTCTCAGGCACGGACACGCGGGACAGCGACGCGCGGGAATTCGAGGTGCGGAACGTACCCGTGCCCGACAGGCTGCGCCCGTTTCTCAGCCACATCGTCCGCGTGGTCCGGCTTCGCGAGGTGCGCGCCCTGAAGGGCTTCACGCGGATCAATCCGCCGGGCGACGAAGACAGCCCGGACATCGCGGCGATCGCCGTCGGCGATCCCGGCTGGCTCCCGGCGGTGGAGGTCCGCGGCGAAGGCATTTTCCTCGCCTTCAACCAGAACACGCTCCGTGCCTGGGAGACGCAGGATTATGTGGCGTCGCGCGCGCAAAGCGTCGATGAAGCGTGGCGGATCGAATGGCACCGGCGGTACGGCGAAGGCGAGCCCGCTTGGCCGATAACGCCGCGCTACCTGCTGGCGCACAGCTTCGCCCATGCGCTCATGCGCCAGCTCACGCTGGAGTGCGGCTACTCAACCGCCGCGTTGCGCGAACGTCTCTATGTGAGCGACGGGACCGACGGCATGGCAGGGCTGCTGATCTATACCGCCACCTCCGATTCCGACGGCACGCTCGGCGGTTTGCAGCGCCAGGGCGAAGCCCATCGCATCGAACGGGCCGTCGGCGCGGCGATTGCGGGGATGGAATGGTGTTCCTCCGATCCGCTGTGCATCGAAGGCATGATCTCTGGCGCCGATCGCCTGTCCCTTGCCGCCTGTCATGCCTGCGTCCTCGCGCCGGAGACCGCCTGCGAGGAATACAATCGCTTCCTGGACCGGGCCGTGCTCGTCGGCCTGCCGGACAAGGACGAAGTCGGATTCTTCTCGCCGCTTGTTCCGAGGACGTGACATGGCGGTGATGTGGCCGAGAACGCTGCCGCCCGATGTCACAGGCAACATGCTGCGAAGCACCGAATGCGAGGTGTTCAGACGGCTGGAAGCCGTGCTGGATGACTCCTTCGTCGTCTTCTATTCGCGGCCGTGGCTCGGGCTGAAACTCGATGGCGAGGAAATCGACGGCGAATGCGATTTAATCGTCGCGCACGCCGAACGCGGGATGCTGACGATCGAAGTGAAAGGCGGCGCGGTCGCCTATGATCCCCGCGCCGATCGATGGACGAGCCGCGATCGCTGGAAGCTCACGCACAACATCAAGAACCCGGTGCACCAAGCCAGAAGCGCGAAGCACGAACTGCTGAAGAAGCTGAACGTCTCGCCGCACTGGACGTCGCGGCGCATCCGGGCGCGGCACGGCGTCGTGCTGCCGCATTCCTCCGCGCCGCCCGGCGACATCGGTGCGGACATGCCACTGCGCATATTCTGCTTCGCCGAACGGTTCGAGGACGGGTTCCGGGACTGGATTCTTGAGCGCTTCGGCGATGCGCCGCGCGATGAAGGACGCACGAAAGAGCTGGGCCGGGACGGCGTTCAGGCGCTTGAAAAAATCCTCGCGAAGCCGTTCCAGCTTCGCACGCCGCTCGGCACGGTGCTGTCCCGCGACGATGCCGCGCTTCAGGTGCTGACACGGCAGCAGTTTCATATCCTGCGTGCGATAGAAGCGGTGCCGCGCGCCGCGATCAGTGGCGGCGCCGGTACCGGCAAGACCGTGCTGGCGATGGAAGAAGCTAGGCGCTGCGCAGAAAGCAGCCTCCGCACCTTGTTCGTTTGCTACAACCGCGGTCTGGCGACAGAAACCCGCCACCGGCTCAAGGACGGCCCGCCGGTTTCGGTTATGACCTTCCATGAGCTGTGCGCGGAAATGACCCGTCGTGCGGACATCCCGCGTCCGGCAGGCATCCCGGAAAGACAGCTCTTCGAAGAAATCTGGCCCGAACTCCTGATGCAGGCATTCGAGCGGCTGCCGGACGAAAGATACGATGCGATCATCGTCGATGAGGGGCAGGACTTCCTGCCGCTGTGGTGGACGGCCGTCGAGTCGGGCCTCGATCCCGAAGGCCGGGGGATATTCCGGATATTCTACGACAACAACCAGCGCGTATACGCGAGCGCGATCAAACTTCCCGAAGACGTTGACCTGGTTCCGATCCGCCTCACGCTGAACCTGCGCAACACGCGGCACATCCACGAGCTGGTTCGCCAGCATTATACCGGCCATGAAATCGAGGCCGTCGGTCCCGAAGGCGTCGAGGTTCACTGGATCAAGGCGGATGCGCCGGACGCGCTCGCGCACCGAATTTCCGACTGCGTGGCAAAGCTGAATTCACTCGAACGCGTGTCGCCCGATGACATCGCAGTTCTGGTCGCCACAGAGGCGGCAATCGACAAAATCGCGCCGGGCAACCGCCTGGGCGAGTTTCGTACCGCGCGCTGCGACGAGCAATCCGAAGGCCGGATCATCGTTGACAGCATCAGGCGCTTCAAAGGGCTTGAACGCCCGGTCGTCGTGATCGCGGCGACGCCGGGCACCGTGATCGATACGGAGCTTCCTTATGTCGCGCTGTCGCGGGCGCGCACGCATTTGGTGATTGCGGGAACCGAGAAGGTGCTGGAACGGATGCGCGGTATGACCGCCGCATCACTCGAATGATCGACTCGAATGATCGCCGGCCCCGGGGCTCTATTTGCGCGCCTTGCGGCCCGGAATCATGCTGCGCCGTTGCGTTGCACGATGACGACATCGACAATGCGCTCGCTGCGTCGCTTGAAAGCGTCGCGGATCGCGGGGTAATTTTCCGGCTTCGGTTTGTCCCGGTCGTCGTAGATATAGACGATCATTGCCCTGAACGGATTGCCGTCCTTGAAATACAGCGCCAGATCGGCGGCGATTTCCGATTCCAGCTTGTTGATTTCGTTCGTACTGCGCATCACCTTGACCTCGACGATCAGGCCAAGTCCCGTAACCGCGATATCAAATCGCCCCTGCCTGAGCCCGAATCCTTGCAGATACTGCTCGTCTTGCAGCATTTTGCATCAGAGACTGCCTGCGACTCTTCGGCAGGTCAAGAGTATTTCGCGAACAAATCCAGAACTTTGGGTTGTATTTGCCCTTCGCCGTAATCCCGATGGGCGGCGCGGACGGCTGCCGGAGGTGCATTCGCCCACTCAGGCCCGCCAAACATCCAACATTAGCTGGAAGTAGCCGCATCGCCCGATTTCCCCGTAAGAGTGCGTTTGCGTACAGCACCACAACCCCCACCACACATGAGCACGGCGCGAGGCGGAATCACGCTCGGGCGCGTTTGTAATAGTCGATGAATTCATCGCCGGGCATGGGTTTGCCGAACAGCCAGCCTTGCGCCCGGGTACACCCGTGCTGGAAGAGGAAGCGCTGTTGCGCCGGAAGCTCCACTCCTTCGGCTACGACCGAAATGTCAAAAGTTTTCGCCAGCCCGATTATGGCCAGCGTAATTCGCGCATCGACGGCTTCCTCGGCGAGTTGCTGGATGAAGCTGCGGTCGATTTTAAGGGTGTGGATGGGAAAATCGCGGAAATAGCTGAAGCTCGAGTAGCCGGTACCGAAATCGTCGATGGCGAACCTTACGCCCAGATCGATCAGGGCATCGAGGACGCGGCGGTTCTGAGGAATGGCGTCGACGAGCAGACGTTCGGTCAACTCCACTTCCAGGCGCCCGCGCGCCGCCGGGTAACTGTTCAGTATTTCACGAAAATCGTCGAGCAGCCGCTCCTTGTAGAGCTGGCGGGCGGAAATGTTGATGCTGACCCAAGGCAGCGCGAGCCCGTCCTCGCTCCAGCGCTGCAGGTCGGCGGCCACGTGGTGCAGCACCTCGCTGTCGATCTGCACGATCAGATCGCTCTCTTCGGCCAGCGGGATGAAGCTGTTCGGCGGCACCAGGCCGTATCCCGGGCGATCCCAGCGCACCAGCGCTTCCGCGGCCACGATACGGCCGTCGGCGAGCGATACCTGGGGCTGGTAGTGCACCCGCAACTCGCCGTTGCGAACGGCATAGCGCAATGCCCGCCTGAGGTCGACGCGGGCAAGCGCCGCCTCTCCCAGCTCCGGCCCGTAGAGCACATAAGTGTTGCGCCCGGCGGCCTTGGCCTGGCGCATCGCCGCGTCGGCGTTTTGTATCAACGCCTCGGCCGTCGTGCCGGAGTCCGGATACCGCGCCACGCCGATGCTCGTCGTCACCGCGACCTCACTTGAGCCCGCCTGGAAGCCTTCTCCCATGGCGCCGAGAATTTTCTCCGCGATACCAACCGCGCGGTCGAAGGCACCCAAATCCGGACACAGGACGACGAACTCATCTCCGCCCAGGCGCGCGAGGACATCGCTGCGGCGCAGGCACTGAGCCACGCGCCGGGAGAACGCCCGCAGCAGATCGTCACCGGCGGCGTGCCCCAGGCTGTTGTTGACTTCCTGGAAGTAGTCGATCGCCAGACAGATAACCGCCAATCGCCGGCTTTTTCGATCCGCTTCCGCCAATGCCTGGCGCAGGTGCTCACTGAAGAGCATCCGGTTCGGCAGCTCGGTCAGCAAATCGTGGGTGGCGAGATAAGAGAGCTCCTCGCTGCGCTGAGCGATTTCCTTCTCCAGCCCCTGCTTCGATCGCGTCAGGTCGCTCGCGCGCATGGCCAGAAGCTGGCGGCTGCGCAGCGCGATACCAAGCAGCATGGCCAGCACCAGGCCAAGGACGAGCACCGTCTCCGGCAAAGCCGTCCTGATCGCCGCCGTCCCCTTCGGCACGCGGTATATGGCCAGTCGCCAGTCCTTGCCGGCGACCGGAATCGTCACTTCGTAATCGGCTGAATGCCGCGATGCGGACGCTTCGGAGGCCGCGCCGAGCCCCAACCTGTGCCCGTCTTCGAAAAGCACGAACCGATAACCGCGCTGTAGATACGTTTCGGCCAGCGGTAAAAGCACGGATTTGAGGTCGACGAGCGCGATGAAATAACCCACGACGTCCTGACCCTGGCGTATCGGCATGAACACGTAGAAGCCGGAGCCGCCCTTGTCGTACAACTCGGTCACCGAAGAGCGGAATAGCTGCCTGCCGCCCAGTTTCACCGGCGAACCGCTCGAGAGATCGTCGATCGCCGGCAGGCGCAGCGCCTTCGAATCAACCGAGGGCACGGCCGTGATCACGGAGCGGACCGCCAAGTCCCGGTCGGCCCACAGCAAAGCATAGTAGGGGTCGGTTTCGAGATAGCGCTGTGCATCCGACTGCCACCGGGCACCCGGCGGCACGCTGTCGCCTTCCATTCGCCAGGCCATCCGTTGCAACGCCTCGAGGTCTTCGCGAATCGGAGCGGCAATCGCCTGGCGCAGGAAATAGGCTTCGGCGGCCAAACGCCGGGTCGCGTAAGCCGCCTCATTCGCCCGCAATCCGCTCCAGAGAAATACCGCGGCGACCAGCACGGACAAGCTCGCCGCCCACGGGGCCCAATCGATCTGCCGATCCGGCATCGCAAGCTGCGTCCGACGCGCGGCAAATCCCGTGAGGCTCACCCCGGCCAATAGGAACGCCACTGCCGCGGGCAGGGCCATTCCCGTGTGACTTACCAGCCGGAAGGCGGCCTCGACCCCCGTGAGATAGCCCAGCAGAGGCACGGCACCCATGGTGGTCGTGGCACTGCCGATGAGCCCCACCGCCCAGCGTACCCAGCGATGGTGCGTATCCAAGGCGAACAGGGCAATCCCCGCGCCCAGAAAGACGAATGCGAACGACGAGTTGGGCGAGGGCCGCCCCGGAGCGGAGCTCATCTCCGTGATGAAGTGGTGAATGAAGAGGGTGTCTATGCCGAGCCGAGTGCCGGTTACATCCTCGAAAAGGCTGGCGGCGCCGAGGAGGAAAACCAGCACGGCGGCCACGAAACCGAGCACGCGCTGGCGGAAAGCCCCGGCAAGCAATCCGATCCCGGCGAGCGCAACCCCGACCGCGGTATTGAACTGCATCGGCACGAACGACGGGCTCAACCGCACGACGCTCGGCCATTTCAGGTACCAACCGGCCATGACCGCCGCGCCCAGCCCGACCAGGATTAAATTTATTATTGCGAATACACGCTGCGTTGGGCGTTCGGGACTCTCGGCGTAATCCATTAGCTCGGGCTACGTTCTGTCGAGAACGGCCTGTTTAAGCCTTCCCTGTACTACGGGCCGGCATGACGTATCAGCCGGTTCTGAGTAAATTTTTCAACGGCACCAAGCCATGGCACCCGGGCGGCTATACCTCGCTTCTTCCCCCCGCCGCGTGAGGTTGGCATGATGCATGCTTACTCTAACCCGCTCCGGGCGGGTTAGGTCCACCACGGTGCGCAATGGCAAGCGTACGATCGCGATGCCTAGGCGCCCCTCGACACCGTTGCTTTCAACCGCGTCGCGCCGAGCAGTGAGTTCGTTATGAGACAGTTCTCTTCTGCTTTCTGAAGGATTCGCTGAGCGCGATCCTCGTTCGCTTCGGGGGCCACCTCCAGCGTCGCGTGGATCACGAACTGCGTAAACTTCGCCTTACCCTCGCTGCGCTCGAGCGTCCCGCTCACTTCACACTGCAAGGCCGTCCAGGACAGCCGGGACGCCGCAGCACTCGCCCGAAAGCTGAGCATAAAGCAATCCGCAATGGCGGCCACTAACAATGTTTCAGGTGACCACCGACCTCCGGGCCCGTCAAACTCCACGGAGGGTGCGGAAGGCAAGGGCTCGAGTCCATCGCCCGTAAGGCGAACGTCCCCCTCGGGGCCTGCACTCGCGGCAACTTTGTATTGATGAGGAAAATTCTGCATGTTCGATCTCTCAAGGCTTCACCCCGTCTTTTTTAGATAGGAACAGGCTCGCCGTCCACCATTTTCAGCCGCTCGTGCCGCTGGCCACCCGTAGCGAGGCGTCGCTGGCACGGCTTCGCGCCTTGCGCTGGGCCGACGGCGGCGGCCGCTCGGCGCTGGCACCTGTTCCATTGGGGGTATGAGTCCGCCTCGCGACCTCAGGTTGCCGGACGAGGGTGCCATGAGCCCTGCCGTGGCGCGGCCGCGGCGTCTTGGCGCAGAATGGTTTGATGACGGTCCGCTTGAAAAACACGGGATTCGTAGCGACGAGAGGATAGCCACATGTCCGATCATGCGCACCGAGGGCAGTTGACGCTGGAAGACATTCGTGCCGGCGCGCAGGCCGGAACGCTCCATACCGTGATGCTCGCCATGGTCGATATGCAAGGGCGCTTGCAGGGCAAGCGCCTGACCGCCGAGCATTTCCTAAACGAGGTGATCGTGCACAAGGCCGAAGGGTGCTGCTATCAGCTCGCCGTGGATGTGGAAATGAATACCGTGGCCGGCTATCGACATGCGTCCTGGGCGACGGGCTACGGCGATTTCGTATTCGCGCCGGATCTCGCCACGCTGCGTTCTATTCCCTGGCACGCGGGCAGCGCGCTCGTCATGAACGACCTCGAGTGGGAGGACGGCTCGCCGGTCACGGTCTCGCCCCGCCAGATTCTGCGCCGCCAGATCGCGCGCCTGGAAGAGCGCGGGCTCACCGCCTATGCCGGCACAGAACTCGAGTTCATCGTTTTCCGCGAGAGTTACGAGGAAGCTTGGCGCAAGGGCTACCGCGATCTCACCCCGGCCAATCACTACAATGTCGACTATGCGCTGCTCGACACCGCGCGCCTGGAGCCGCTGCTATCGCGTATACGCAATGAGATGCGGGGGGCGGGACTTGCGGTGGAGGACTCCAAGGGCGAGTGCAACCTCGGCCAGCACGAGATCAACTTCCGCTACCGCCCGGCACTGGAAGCGGCCGACGGCCACGCCATCTATAAGACCGGCGCCAAGGAAATTGCCGCTCAGGAAGGTTACGCGCTCACCTTCATGCCCAAGTTCAACGCCCGCGAGGGCAGCTCCTGTCATATCCATCTCAGCGTGCGCTCGGCGGACGACACCCCGGTGATGGCCGAAAACCATGGGTTGTCCGCGCTCGGCGAGCATTTCGTCGCGGGCCTGCTGGCCGGCCTGCGGGAGATGACCCTGTTCTTCGCCCCCAACATCAACTCCTACAAACGCTACATGGCGGGCAGCTTCGCGCCCACCGCGGTCGCCTGGGGCCGCGACAACCGCACCTGCGCTCTGCGTCTGGTCGGGCGCGGGCCGTCGCTGCGAATCGAAAACCGGGTGCCCGGCGGAGACGTCAATCCCTACCTGGCACTCGCCGCGATGATCGCCGCCGGCATCCACGGCCTGGATCATCAGCTCCCGCTGGAGCCCGCCTTCACCGGCAATGCCTACCAGGCCGACAAGCCTCACGTGCCGCGTACACTCGCCGCGGCCCGGGATCTTTTCGCCGGCTGCGAGCTGGCCGTGGAAGCGTTCGGCGCCGATGTGGTCGAGCATTACCTGCACATGGCTCAGGTGGAGCTCGACGCCTTCGAGGCCGCGGTGACGGACTGGGAGCGTTACCGCGGGTTCGAGCGGCTCTGACCGGCTCCGAGAGAGGGAGGTTGCGACCGTGACAGAGACCTTTGAGATCATCAGCCCGGTGGATGGTTCGGTCTATGCCGAGCGGCCGCTCGCCGAGCGCACCGAGGCGCTTGCCGCCCTCGCCCGCAGCACCTCGGCCCAGCGTGACTGGCGCGAAACCTCACTCGCGCAGCGCCAGCAGATTCTCTCCGCCGCCGTGGACGGGCTCATCGCGGAGCGCGACGGCGTTGCCGAGGAGCTCGCCTGGCAGATGGGCCGTCCCGTGAGCCAGGGGGCTGCGGAGACCGACGGCTTCGCCGAGCGCGCCCGTTACATGATCGACCTCGCGCCGGCGGCGTTCGCGGACATCGAACCCGGGGCGAAGCCCGGATTTCGCCGCTTCATCCGCCGCGAGCCCATCGGCTTGGTGTTCACCATCGTGCCCTGGAATTTCCCCTACCTCACGGCGGTGAACTCCGTTTGGCCGGCGCTGCTCGCCGGCAATGCCGTGATCCTCAAGCCGGCACAGCAAACCGCGCTTTGCGCCGAACGCCTGGCCCGCTTGCTCGCCGAGGCCGGGCTGCCCGAGGGCGTGTTTCAGGCCATGAACCTCAGTCACGATACCGCCGCCGCCGTGATGCGCCACGAGGCGGTGGGCCTGGTGAGCTTCACCGGTTCGGTGCGCGGCGGCCGGGAGGTGCAGCGGGCGGTCGCCGCCGGCGAGGGCTTTGCCGGCACGGCACTCGAGCTCGGCGGCAAGGATCCTGCCTACGTGCGCGCCGATGCGGATCTCGCGGTGAGTGTGCCTGGCATTGCCGATGGCGCCTTCTTCAATGCCGGCCAATCATGCTGCTCGCTGGAGCGGGTCTATGTGGACGAGGCGGTCTACGAGGACGTCGTGGCAGGGCTGGTCAGCGAGGCGCGACGATTGGTGCTCGGCAACCCGCTCGACGGGGGCACCACGCTGGGTCCGGTGGTCCGGCCCGCCGCGGCGGCTTTCGTGCGGGAGCAGATCGCCGCCGCCGTGCACTCGGGTGCACGGGCATTGATCGATCCGGCATCCTTCCCTGCCAACGCCCCGGACACTGCGTATCTGGCACCCCAGGTGCTGGTGGACGTGGATCACGGCATGCGCGTGATGCGCGAGGAGAGCTTCGCTCCGGTGGTCGCCGTGATGTGCGTGCGCTCGGATGCGGAGGCGGTACGGCTGATGAACGACAGCGCCTTCGGCCTGAGCGCCTCCCTGTGGACTCGCGATGTGGCGGCGGCCGAGCGTATCGGCGAGTCTCTGGAGACCGGAACCGTTTTCATGAACCGCTGCGATTACCTCGATCCGGCGCTGGCGTGGACCGGGGTCAAGCTCAGCGGGCGAGGCTGCACGCTCTCGGTACTCGGCTACGGGCAGCTCACGCGCCCGAAGAGCTTCAACCTCAAGCTTTAGCGCCGAGCCCTTGCAGGGGGGGCGCAGGCAGGATAGGAATGGGGGCCGTATGGGGACAAAGGGTTTTGATCCGGCGGCCGTGACCGCCGACTGGGGCTTTCCCAACCGCATACTGGTCGGGCCGGGACGGCGCGCCGAGCTGCCGAGGCAGTGCCAGGATGTCGGTATCTCCCGGCCGCTGCTGGTCACGGATTCCGGTCTACGCTCGCTGGCGATGATCGACGAGGCGCTCGGCGCGCTCCGCGGCGCGGGTTTCGCCGCCGTGCTCTTCGCTGAGGCCCAGGGCAACCCCGTAGAGGCCAATGTCGCCGCCGGCGTTACGGCCTATCAGCGCGGCGCTCACGATGGGGTGGTGGCCTTCGGCGGCGGCAGCGCGCTGGATGTCGCCAAGGCCGTGGCGCTGATGGTGGGCCAGCAGCGAGCGATCTGGGATTTCGAGGACGTGGGCGAGAACTGGCGGCGGGCGGACGCCGACGCCATTGCACCCGTGATCGCCGTTCCCACGACCGCGGGAACCGGCTCCGAGGTGGGACGCGCCGCGGTGATTCTCGACCCGGCACGTCAGCGCAAAATAATCGTCTTTCACCCCCGCATGCTGCCCCAAGCGGTGATACTGGACCCCGAGGTGACCGTGGGGCTGCCCGCGTGGGTCACGGCGGCCACGGGTATGGACGCCTTCGTACACTGTTTCGAGTCGTGGTGCGCGCGAGGCTTTCACCCGATGGCCGAGGGCATCGCCCTGCAGGGCATGCGGCTGATCGCCGAAGCGTTGCCCCGCGCCTACCGCAATGGCGGTGATCTGGAAGCACGCACGCACATGCTCGCCGCGGCGAGCATGGGGGCGCTCGCCTTCCAAAAAGGGCTCGGCGCGGTGCATGCCCTCGCCCATGCGGTCGGCGCGCTGTACGGCACGCACCACGGGCTGACCAATGCCGTGCTTCTACCCTATGTGATGCGCTTCAACCGTGAGGCCATTGCCGAGCGCATGCCCCCCGTGGCCCAGGCGCTTGGTATGAGTGACGGCGGTTTCGATGCCGTGTTGGACTGGGTGCTGCGCTTTCGCGAGCATCTGGGTATTCCGTGCACACTCATGGAGCTGGGCGTGGACGCCGCCCGGGCAGAGGAGATTGGCCGGCTGGCCGAAATCGATCCGTCTGCGGCCGGCAACCCGCAACCGGCTACGGCGGAAGGCCTGCGGCGGGTCTTTATCGAGGCGGTGCCAGGAAAGGACTGATCAACGCGAGCGTCTATGCGCTCGGGGAAGCTGCGCCTTGAGGCAAAGCACAGGAAGAGCGTCGCTCGGCCATCGGATGGCCGGGCCGAAAAGAGCGGCTTTCATGTCAGGCCCGCGGTGCTTGTCTCCTCCTGAACCGGCGCCGGGAACGCAACCTCCAGCGCGATCCACCCAACAGGGCCCGGAGGGACTCAGGAGCCCTCAGGCAATCAGGACAATGGGCTGCAAGGCGGATTTGCGCTGGTATCGGTATCCTGCGGCTCGTTGCGTACCCGGTACCATTCCCTGAGCTTCTCGTCAGCCTCCTTCTTACTGATTCCGTAAGCCTTTTGAAGCTTTCCGCTCAGCTCTTCCTCGTAGCCATCGGTGAGGTGGTCCAAATCCTGATTGGTGAGCATTCCCCACCGCTGCCGGACTTTGCCCTTCAAGATATGCCAGCTGCCACCGATCTGATCCCGAAGCATGTCCGTCTCCGTCATGTTCGAATGACCGCCATCAATCACTAGAACACATCGCAATTCCATTATAGCTGCCCTGCCATTTTGCTCAGGACCGCGCCTCGGAAGACACGCCCGCGGCGCGGGCGTCGCGTAAAACTCGTACCGCCGGCCGTTAGCTGTAGTTCGTGGGGAGCACCTCCGAGAATTGGAAATCGAGCAGCTGCATGGTCTCGCGGAACTTCTGGTGCAGCTCCTCTTCGCTATGACCACCCAGGAAGACATCGGCGATTTCATAGCTGTAGCTGTCCTGGTTGTGCAGCTCGGAGAGCTGCATCCCCTCCTCGACGTAGACGTTTACGCTCAGCTCCGGGTGATGGCGCTGGATAGCCTCGATCTCGGCCGCCGAGGGCACCCGGTTGACGATCGCATCGCCGTAGACCCGGGGCATGAACTTCGCCGCCATGGGAAAACGGCCCTCGGGACGCGGGAAGTCCGGGCGCCGACCGAGCACGATGTCGATGGCCACCTCGTGGTGCGAGGCGCCGGTGGCCATTTGGAAAATGGGGCAGTGTGACTTCGATATCCGCGGATTGATCTCCAGCAACCAGACCCGGTCGGTCTGTGGGTCCCAGAAGAACTCCATATTGAACGGCGTCTGATCCAGGGCGATATGTTTGAGAATCCGCTCGGCGTGGGCCTGCATCCGATTCTGGATGCCCTCCGGCAGCTGCGAAGGGTACTGATAACTGAGAAAGCTGACGTTGTTGGAGCCCCGCAGGGAGTCGACCACCGCGTAGGTCACCACCTCGCCCTCGTGGACGTAGCCCTCCAAAGTGCACAGGTGACCGCCGATCAGGCCCTCGGCGAGCACGGTGGCCCCGTTGCCGCGCGCCGGTAAGGCCGCCCGGTTCTCGCAATGCTGCAGGATGTAGTCGAAGGGCTCGGCGAAGACATGAATGTTCTCGCGAATGGTGGCCATGGCCTGGCGGTATTGATCCTCGTTGTCGATGCGAAAGCCCAGATACGAGGAGAAGGCCGTGGTGGGTTTGAGCCAAAAAGGGTAGTCGAGCTCCAGATCCCCCACCGGGTCGTCGCTGTAGGCATCGATCCCCTGGAATGAAGGCGTGCATTCCGGCACCGCTTCCTGGTGCGCGATGCGGCTCCAATACTTGCTCTCGCAGTAAAGCACGCTCTCCAGTGTCGGCGTGGGAAGTCCCCACTCGCGGCGCAGGATCGGCAGCATCGAAGTGGTGGGGAAATCCCAGTGGCCGATGATGGCGTCCACGCCCGGCGCCGCGCGCAGCGTACGGCGGGCCTCCGCCATGATTTCCGGCATCGGGTAGGAAGTCGGTTTGACCATGGTGTCGTAGGCGACGAGGCCGTGGAACTCATAGTCGGCGGCGTTCCGCACGGTCTGAAGCTCCCTTAGATTGAACTCGTCCAGGCCGATTACGAATACGTGTTTGGTCATGGAGAAACCTCTCTAGCAGCCGCTGCAACCCTAGTAAGAATAAACACTCTGTTTTCTCAGATCGATCGAGCCACGAAGACGTTCATTCACCGTGATCCTCGCATTATTCCCGGTGGATCCGACACCCGGCTGAGCGCCGGACAGAAGCGCCGGGGCAATGGCCACGGCTGACCGGCTGTTCCCGTCCGCCGCGGTGCGTGCGGCGGCGACTGGAGCACTCGCCCATTTCGCTGCCTGGCCGCTTGTGCGTGCGCTGCACTGCTCGACCAGCGATGCCATGATGCGTTTTAAAGCGGAGCGCTCGGAGTTCATCACACGAGAGGAGGCTGCCATGCGATATGAGCTCTATTACTGGCCGGGGATCCCGGGGCGGGGAGAATTCGTTCGGCTGGCTCTGGAAGATGCCGGCGCCGATTACGTCGATGTCGCCCGGGAGTCGGCGGCAGAGGGTCGGGGGGTCGCAGCGATTCGACGCTATCTCACGGGCAAGGCCACCGCCCGGCCACCCTTCGCGCCGCCGTTCCTGAAAGCAGGCGATCTCATCGTCTCGCACGTTGCCAACATCCTGCACTTCCTCGGACCGCGGCTCGGGCAAGTGCCCGGGGACGAAGCCACGCGGCTTTGGGCCCATGGATTGCAGCTCACCATCAGCGATTTCACCGCGGAAGTGCACGATAGCCACCACCCGCTGGATCCGGGCCTTCACTACGAGGAACAGAAGGAGGCGGCCGCCCGCCGCGCGGAGCTTTTCATCCGTGGGCGCTTACCGAAATTCCTGCACTATTTCGAACGCCTCCTCGCGGCCAATCCGGCGGGCGACGTTCATCTCCTTGGCAAGCCCTGCTCCTATGTGGATCTGTCGCTGTTCCATATGCTGAGCGGGCTGCGCTACGCCTTTCCCAGGGCCATGCGGGCCATCGAGCCCGAGCTGCCGCGTGTGACGGCGCTGACCGAGCGTATCGCGCAGCGTCCCAACATCGCCGCCTATCTCGCCTCAGAGCGCCGGCAACCCTTCCGCGAAAACGGGATCTTCCGTCACTATCCCGAGCTCGACCAGCCGTAAGGGGTACGACCAAAAGCACACCGGCCGCACCGGGCACGCGCGCGTCGCCGAAGTCAACAACGCCGTGGTGGCTCTGCAAGCGCCGTCTATCGGCCGGAAGTCGCCCCGATCGCGTGGCGCTTACAACGCGGCCCGGCGCAGGCGCAGCGCGTTGCTGATCACCGAAACCGAGCTCAAGCTCATCGCGGCGGCGGCGATCATCGGCGAGAGCATCCAGCCGGTGAGCGGATAGAGCGCGCCGCCGGCAATCGGGACGCCGAGGCCGTTGTAGAGGAAGGCGAAGAAGAGATTCTGGCGGATGTTGGTGAGGGTCCGACGCGAGAGCCGCCGCGCCTTGGCGACGCCGCGCAAGTCGCCTTTGACCAGCGTCAGCCCGGCGCTTTCCATCGCGACGTCGGTGCCGGTGCCCATCGCGACCCCGACATCGGCAGCGGCAAGCGCCGGCGCATCGTTCACCCCGTCGCCCGCCATCGCCACCACCCGGCCCTCGGCCTGCAAACGGCGCACGCTATCGAGCTTGGCCTCGGGCAACGCCTCCGCCTCGATCTCGTCGATACCGACAGCGCGCGCCACCGCCTCGGCCGCCCGCCGGCCATCGCCGGTCACCATGACGACGCGCACTCCCTCGCGGTGCAGGATCTCCACCGCCTCCCGGCTTGTCTCCTTCACCGGGTCCTGCACCCCGAGCAGCCCCGCCGCACGCCCGTCGAACGCCACGTACATGACCGTCGCCCCGTCGGCGGCGAGCGCCTGCGCCCGTTCGGCGAGCGCGGCGGTCGCGACGTTCGACTCGGCCATGAACGCCGCGTTGCCGGCAAGCACCGTACGACCCGAGAACGTGCCCCGCACGCCGCGGCCGGTCACGGCCTCGAAGGCATCGAGCGGCGCCGGCGTGATTCCTTGCTTACCCGCCCCGGCGAGAATCGCGCCGGCCAGGGGATGCTCACTTGCCGCCTCGAGGGCGGCCGCATAGCGGAGCACCTCGTGCCTCTCGAAACCGGGCGCCGCATCCACCGTCTCGAGCCGCGGCTTGCCCTCGGTAATGGTGCCCGTCTTGTCCACCACCAGCGTATCCACACGCGCCATGCGCTCGAGTGCCTCGGCGTCGCGTACTAGTATGCCCGCGCCCGCACCACGGCCGACGCCGACCATCACGGCCATCGGCGTGGCGAGCCCGAGCGCGCACGGACAGGCAATTATGAGCACCGAAATCGCGGAGAGCAGCGCGAAACCGAATCCGTCACTCGCCGGCATCACAACCATCCAGGCGACGAACGCGGCAATGGCGCAAGCCACCACGGCGGGCACGAAGACGCCCGCCACCCGATCGGCCAGGCTTTGAATCGGCGCGCGGCTTCTCTGAGCGGCCGCCACTTGGGCGACGATGCGCGCGAGCAGCGTCTCCTCGCCCACGCGCGTCGCCCGCATCACGAAACCGCCGTTGCCGTTCACGGTGCCTCCGGTCACGGGGTCACCCTCTGTCTTTTCCACCGGCACCGGCTCGCCGGTGATCATGGATTCATCGATACTCGAGCGCCCTTCGAGCACCTCACCGTCGACCGGCACCCGCTCACCCGGGCGCACGCGCAGGCGATCCTCCCGCTGCACTTGCGCCAGATCGATCTCCTCGTCAGTGCCATCGCCACGCAGACGCCGCGCCCTGGGCGGTGCCAGATCGAGCAGCGCCTTGATGGCGCCCGAGGTACGCTCACGCGCGCGCTGCTCGATCAGCTGCCCGACGAGCACCAGGGTAACGATCACCGCCGCCGTCTCGAAATAAAGCGGCGCCTCGCCCTCGCGTCCCCGGAAAGCCGGTGGTAGCAGAGATGGGAAAACCAGCGCGAACAGGCTGAATAAAAACGCCACGCCGGTACCGAGCCCGATCAGCGTCCACATGTTGAAATTCGGCCCTTTGAGCGACTTCCAGGCGCGCACGAAAAAAACGGAGCCCCCGTAAAGCACCACCGGTGCCGCCAGCGCGAGCGAAATCCAGCCGTACGCCGCACCAAGCCAGCGCTGGAAGCTCACCCCCGGCAGCATGTCGCCCATGCTGATCACCAGCAGCACTGCGGTTAGCGGCGTGGCGACCCAGAGCCTGCGGGTAAAAGCGACGAGCTCCGCGCTTGGGCCTTCCTGCGCGCTTGCGGTGCGCGGCTCGAGTGCCATGCCGCACTTGGGGCAATCGCCCGCCTCGTCCTGCACGATCTCGGGATGCATCGGGCAGGTGTATTCAACTCGGCGCTGCGGCGCTTCAGGTTCGAGCGCCATGCCGCACTTGGGGCAATCGCCGGGGCCCTGCTGGCGCACCTCCGGGTCCATGGGGCAGGTATAGATCGCACCGGCACGCGCGGCTGGCCGCTGCCGCGAGCGCTCATCAAGGAAGTGCTCCGGTTCGGCCAAAAACCGCTCGCGGCAACGCGCGGCGCAGAAATAGTACGAGCGACCGCGGTAGGCCGCCGTGTGCTTTGCCGTGGCGGGGTCCACACTCATGCCGCAAACGGGATCCTTGACTTCCTCGCCGCGCTCGCTTGCTACGCTTGCTTGCATTTTCCTGCCCTCTCAGATGCCGTTGCCCAGTCGGTGCCTTCATTTGTCCTGCGCTCCCGCCAGCGCGGCCAGAATGGGGCACTCAGCGGCCGGTCCCTCGCCCGAGCAGGCGGCCGTCAGCTCGGCCGGCGCGCGAGCTCAGCAGGCCGGGTCGCTCCAGCCGCCGATGAAGGCCGTCATGGCACGTGCTTCCGCCGGCCCCCAGCTGCCGGGTTGGTAGGTATAGACCGGCGTTTGCGCTGCGAGCGCGGGGTCCACTATCCGCCAGGCGGCCTCTACGCCGTCGCTGCGTGCAAAAAGCTCCTGGTCGCCCTTGAGCGCATCGCCGATCAAGCGCTGATAAGGCGGCTCGTTGGTCGAAGGATCGCTGGCCAAATCCAGCTCGATCTGCCGGCCTGCCATGATCTCACCCGGCTGCTTGATGCGCGCGCCGATGGCGATCTCGATCCGATCCGGACCGAGGCGGAAGCGCACGTGATTGGTGTCGGTGGTGATGGGCTCGTTAAAAATATCATGCGGCTGGCGACGCAGGCGAACGAGCACTTCTTGCGCGCTTCCGGGGAGGCGCTTCCCGGCACGAATGAAAAACGGCACGCCGGCCCAGCGCCAGTTGTCGATATGCAGCCGCAAGGCCGCGAAGGTCTCCTGCGTCGAGTTGGATCTCACGCCCTGGATCTGACGGTAGCCGGCATACTGCCCCCGCACCACCTCCTGAGGCGAGAGCGGGCGCGCACAGCGCAGAAGCTTGGCTTTCTCGTCCCGCAACGATTGCGCATCACTCGCCGCCGGCGGCTCCATCGTGAGTATGGCGAGCACCTGCAGCAGGTGGTTCTGTACCACGTCGCGAATCGCGCCGACTTCGTCGTAGAAAGCGCCCCGGTCTTCCACGCCGAAGGACTCGGCCAAGGTGATCTGCACGCTCGCCACGTAGGCGCGGTTCCAGAACGGCTCCAAAAACGTGTTGGCGAAGCGGAAGTAGAGCAGATTCTGCACCGGCTCCTTGCCGAGAAAATGATCGATGCGAAAGATCCGCTCCTCGGGAAAGAAACGCAGCAGCGTCCGATCGAGAGCTTGCGAGGAGGCGAGATCACGGCCGAACGGCTTTTCCACCACGACCCGCGCCGTTCTGGCCAGCCGCGCCTTGTTCAGCGATTCGATCACGGTGGGAAACAGGCTCGGCGGAATCGCCAGGTAGCAAAGCGGGCGCTTGCGGCCTTCGAGTCGACGCTGCAACTCGGTAAAGACCTTCTCATCCCGGTAATCGCCGTCGATATAGTCGATGCGCCCGAGGAGGCGCGCGACGACCTCCTGGTCGTGGCTCCCGCCATGGTCTTGCAGGCTCGCTCGGACGCGTTCGCGCAGCCGATCGGCATCCCAGCCCGATTTGGCGACGCCGATCACGGGCACGCCGAGCTCGTCTGCCGCCTCGAGCCGGGCCAGCGCCGGGAAGATTTTCTTGTAGGCGAGATCGCCCGTGGCGCCAAAGAGCACCAACGCATCCGACGGCCCAATCCGTGCCGGCATCTCAGTTACCTTCGTGCTCGTCTCGAGCCTCAAGCTCAACCCGCGCCGCCGGGACGAGGCACATACCACGCCGCGTGCGCGCCCGTCGCATCAAAGCGTATTGCATAGTTCCTCCCTTGAACGTTTGCTTAGGTGTAAAGGCCCGCAAGGGGCTGTCGGTTCACCGCCGCCGTCTCCATTGGCCACGCGAAGCACACCCCCCGCAAGACGTCGGCCTCACGCCTGACGGGACAGCGACTACGCTAAGAAGCATCCGCCTAATCGGCGATGACGGTAATCGCCCGCGCGACACACGGAGAACGGCGCATGAGCAAGCAGATGAGCGTGGTCAGGATCTACATAAGCGAATCGGATAGCGGCCGCAAGGGTAACCTGATGAAAAAGATCATGGGTATCCTGCATGATGAACACCGGGTTCGAGGCGTCACCGTGTTCCGCGGCGTCACCGGATTCGGCTCCAAAGGCCTCGTTCACGCCGCCGACCTGCTGCGGCTCGATCCTCATCTGCCGGAAGTCATCGAGTTCTTCGACGACACCGCAACCGTCGAGGCGGCGATCGAAGCGCTCGCTGGCCTGGTCCCGGAGGGCCACATCATCTCCTGGCAGGTGGAAGACGACCGCGATCACCAGCAAATCGACCCAGAACAACGGAACTGACCAAGGTGAGACTCGGGCGCGTTGACAGCGAGCGTAACCTGCGCGCTCGCCTCGCCATTACCGCGCCGCACAAGCGCCTGCCTAAGCCCAATGGACACGATACCGTCCGGCTGTGCTATCCAAAAAGGCGTGGAACTCGTCGAGAGCCAACGCGGGCGGTAGCGGATAACTCTCACGGACGGCCCGACACAGCGCGCTATGGTAACGGGCGAAAACCGCGAAGTCCCGGGGATAGGCGCGAGTGTCTACCCCGATGAAACGCCCCGTTTGCCGCGGCGCACTCGAGGATGACCTGGCAACCGAATGAGTTGCCGAGCAGAGCCGCGTGTTGGAGGCCGACCGCTGCCATCCACTCCCCCAAAGCGTCGCCCAGCTCGGGGACATCCCACACCCGCCGCGGCTTGCCGCTGCGCCCGAAGCCGGGCAGGTCCGGCACCCACACGCGATAGTCATCGGCGAGCAGGCGACGTATCTCCACAGGGGTTCAAATTCCGCCATTCATGATCTGCCTGTTACCCGAGTAAGGCGTTGCAGCCTCGGCAAACCCTGTCTTTTCCCTAGAGCCCATTCGGTGCTTGGCAACGCAGCAGCAAGGAGCGGTGAAGCCACAAGTGGGCAAGAGGAGGCAATCGAGGCTTTGCCAAAACGGCGGCCGCTACCGTGCATGTAATGTCTTGACCGCGTAACGAAAACCTGGCTTGGCGTCCGGCAACGGGCTCGCCCACGTATAGACAATACGCTCGGGTGAACGACTCACTCGCACCCATCGGCGCGAAGTCACAATTGACCACCCGGCATGACTTGCGCCCGCACCAATGCAAAAGCCGGTGGTGGGCTGAATGCCCGCCCGCGCGCGATGGCGAACAAAAGCGGCGGCATGGGCGGCAGGCCCAGCCGGGTGTGCGATAATTCTCAATACGCAGAGCATTGAAACGAACGGGATGAACCCACAGTAAGTGAATGCGGCTCCTCAGCTTGGAGCCGATCCGGTCTTCGACCGGGCCTTTAAGACGTGCCTAGCGTTAATCCAGTAGTTCAGTGAGGAAGTACTGTCATGCGACATCCAAACACGGCACACGCCACTGATGGCGACTCTGCATTCAAAAAGAAGGGCTATGCGCTTGCGGCGGCGGCTGCGCTTTTCCTTGCCGCAGGACTCACGGGCTGCGGCGAGAGTGGTGAACAGAGCGAGAACGGCCAGGGCGGCCCATCCGGAAGCCCCGGGCAGATGCAGGAGCAGCAGCCGCCGGGAGGCGGGGGCTCTGGCATGCAGGAGCAGCCGCCGGCGGGCGGAGGCTCCGGTATGCAGGAACCGCCCCAAGGCGAGCGGCAGCCGCCGGGTGGCGGCATGCAGCCCCCCGAGGAAGGCTAGAGCTAACAGCATCAACGCGACCTAGAAGATCGCGCCGCCCCCTGAGGGGGTGAACGGGGCGTGTCCAGGCCGTACGGCCAAAACCAAGTCGCAGAATCGCGACTTGGTCGGACAGCGGGTGTCACGAAAATGAGGGTTACCGATATATGGAAGCGCCGGTCAGAGCACGAACATCCGGTAGCCCTCGTGAGCCAATAAAGACGGTTGTCTTGTATTCGCGGCCTCGGCAAATGGGGAAGCCTGCTTCTCGATCCGACAGCTAAGCTCGTTAACGGCCAGTCGCCGTGCCGCTGGACTGATGGGGTCTCAGCCGGGAGCGAATCGACTGAGCATCGTTGTGTGCAGAGGCTTTAGCGGCGCTGGATGCATTCAACCCCGGGGCTTCCGACAAAAGGCGGGACCGCGGCCCAAACGCCGTTGTCCGGTTCAGCGGAGGCAACTCCAGCAAGTGTGCAAGGCTTCGGCGGGCAGCCCCGAACCGCTAATCAATTCTATGCCTTAACCTTACATTCCTCATGACGAAGCGGCTTCTCGGAACCGCCGGAACTCTCGACAACCTGATACCGAGGTCTTGTTCTGGCACCCCGTAGTTCATCGACCTGACCAGATGTTTTACAGCTAGCTTAGTGAGCTTGATCGTAAGCCATTCGCCCGCGCAGCGGTGATGGTGGTAATGGTCACCACCGCCCTGGGGAATGAAGGCGAAGGCGCTTGCCTTGCAGTCCCGAAACCGCTCCGCGCGGAACTCATCGGGGCTATTCCACAATCGGGCGTCATGGTTCGTGCCGTAAAGATCCAACATCACCCGTTGACCTTTTGGGAAATGGAAGCCGTTCCATTCAAATTCGTCCCGTACACGGGCCGCGACGAACGGAAAAAAAGGATAAAAACGGCGAACCTCCTGCACGAAACATTCGAGCTGCGCGTCCCCTCCCGCTAAAAGTTGCTCGTGATGCTACGGGTGGGTAGGGAACGGCGGCTCGGCCGAATCGAGGCGCCTAATGCGGAGTACGGTGGCTCGCGAAGAGTTGGCGCAAAATGGCCAAACGCGCCATGAGCTCACCCCTCGCCATCCGTACGCAGTACCACCTTGATGCAGCCCTCCTGCTTGTCGCGAAATAGACGGTAGGCGCGGGGCGCATCATCCAGGCGCATCCTGTGCGTAATGACAAAGCTCGGGTCGAGATCGCCGCGCTCGATGCGCGCCAGCAACGGCCTGAGATAGCGATGAACGTGGGTCTGTCCGGTCTTCAGGGTAAGCGCCTTGTTCATCATGGAGCCGAGTGGAATCTTATCGGCGAAACCACCGTAGACGCCGGGGACGGAGACGATACCGCCCTTTCGGCAGGCAATGATCGCTTGCCGCAGCGCGGTCGGGCGCTCGGTCTCCATTCGCATGCTCTGTTTGACGGTATCGAACCAACCTTCCAAACCGACCCCATGGGCTTCCATCCCGACGGCGTCGATGCAGGCATCCGGCCCACGGCCCCGGGTCATGTCCCGCAACGCCTCGGCCATTTGCAACGTGTTGCCCACCTCGGCGGGACGCAGCAGCGTGGCATCGGAATGCTCGGCCGCCATCTCCAAACGCTCCGGCACGTCATCTATGGCGATGATGCGCTCGGCCCCGAGCATTTGAGCGCTGGCGATGGCGAACTGGCCGACCGGTCCGCAGCCCCAAACGGCAACCGTGTCACCCGCTGCAATGTTGCAGTATTCGGCCGCCTGGTAACCGGTTGGGAAAATATCGGTCAGGAAAAGCGCCTGCTCATCGCCCAGCCCTTCAGGGACCTTGAGCGGTCCCACGTCCGCGTAGGGCACTCGGACATATTCGGCCTGTCCACCGGCATACCCCCCAAGAAGATGCGAGTATCCGAAAAGCCCCGCCGGCGAGTGGCCCCACATTTTTTCCGCCGCCGCCGCGTTGGGGTTAGAGTTGTCGCAAAGCGACCAGAGCTCGCGCTGGCAGAAAAAACAGCTGCCGCAGGATAAGTTGAACGGGACGATTACCCGGTCGCCCCGCTGCAGCTGCTTGACGCTAGGACCCACCTCGATGACCTCGCCCATGAACTCGTGGCCGAGGACATCCCCTGCGCGCATGCCCGGAACAAAACCGTTGTAAAGGTGCAGGTCGGAACCGCATATGGCGGTCGTTGTAACCTTTACGATCGCATCGCGCTGGTTGACGATTTCCGGATCCGGCACGGAATCGACCCGGACGTCTCCCCTGCCATGCCAGCATACGGCTTTCATTGCGGGCCTCCCTGGCGGTTCGCAATCGCAGTGACGGCGTTTGTGGGAATCTCGTGCGCCTCCATCAAGCGCTTGAAGCGCCGGAGATCTTCGCGGATGGCCTGCTCGGTCAACGAGTTGAAAAAGCCGGCCAATGTTCTGCTGAGCGTTCCGGCGGGCAACTCGTAGCGCAGATCCAGCTCCACCTCCGTCCCCCGGCCACCGGCTACGGAGCGGAAACGGACCTTCCCGTCCTGTTTGATTTTGGAATTCGCCGTGGCGCGCCAGACGATTCGCTCGTTGGGGACGTCCTCCACGACCTCGGACTCCCACTCCAGCTTCCCGCCCAGGGGGCTTTCAGCCACCCATCGGGTGCGCTGCTCGCTGATGGGCCGGACCTCTGTAATGAACTTCATGAATTTCGGCAGCTCGGTGAAGTCCCGCCAAAAGAGATATAGCTCGCGCGGCTCGCGATTGATCGTCACGCCGGTCGTTATTCGCAGCGGCTCGCCTGCGAATAGCCCGCGGTCGGTCGGCCTCGCCGTGCTCTTGCCCATCTTGGCGAATACGGGACAATGCCCAGTGGCACCGCGGTAACCAAGCAAGCCGCCGAATGCGCCCAGCGCCAATCCGAATGCGCCGCCGCGGCGCAGCCCGAGCAGTACGCTCGCGAGGCCGGCGATCAGGGACGCTTTGCGCTCCTGGTCGTTGACGTTGCGGTAACTCGCTTCCGGCCGACGCCGTGGCGGCGGCTCATCATGCGTTCTGGTATCCATGAACGCGTCCTCCAGAACGTTGGAATCACCTGTAAAAACGTTTCGGCAACGCTCATCCGTGGACAAGATGACCGTATGCCCCTCCGCGGCTCGCGGTGCGGGAAAGATCCGAGGAAGGAGCGCTTCATCGGCCTGCGGTTTCACCTGCATTTGTCCGGCGTGTGATACGCGCCGCACCTGAGCTGGAGATGGACCCTGCCCGTAGCACTTGCGGCCAGGGCGAATTCAGCAGGGCGCCTGGAACCGCTTGCGTGAGCATTTCACAATGTGGCCGAATTCATGCGCACCGAGAGCCGGGGCGGATCAATCCCACTCGCCCTTGAATAGGGGATTGAGCGGATGCTGTGATTTGTCGAGCTTCAGGTCCTTGAACATATCCGCCGAAGAGCGGCTCTCCCGGTCGGTGTCGAGTCGGATGCCAAGATCCTCGGATACATCCTCCGACGCCGCGACCAGTAGAAATTCAGTGCCCTCGCGGTTGAGAAAATCCGGTGGGTCGCACTCGCAGAATCGGCGGTTGCGAAACACCTTCTGCAACCGTTTCGGGTACTTGGCCTGCTGGTCCTCGGACAATCCGGCGGCCCGCGGCGAGCCCGCTTCGGGATTCTTGATGCTGATGACGTAGCTCGCGTCCTCGGCAATGTTCAGCTCTTGTTGCACGTCTTTCGGACGGCGTGGCAATTCCAGGGCATATACCAGATGGGTATGGTCATCGTGGCGTAAAATCCGATAAACACCCTCGCCGGCGGGACGCGCGGAGGGCTTATGGCGTTCGCCGCGGGTTTTCGTCTGGTATGTCTCCCCCCGCAGCGCCTCTTCGGTCTTCTCGGGCCGGTCGGTCACGCTGTCGACAAAACCCCAGATCTGGCCCTTTCCGCCTTCGGCCGGATCGGAGAGTTGCCGGCGGCCAATTTGCAGGAGGCGGTAATCCCCGGTCTCGAAGGGATGAATGACCATCATCAAGCGTTGGATATCCTCTGCCCCCTGCGGCTCCTCCTGTTCGACGCGTGGCCGATAGAAGAAGTAGATGTGCCCCTGCTCCAGGGTCTCCACCGAATTTTCTGACGATCCTTGCTCGGCCATGCTGATATCTCCTTTACCAATACCTACCTGTTTAGTGTGCCTAGCCTGCCTTGAGTTCGAGACCGGGCGTTTCGGACGTCGGCTCGGACTAGGGGCGGGGCCGCGGCCATTCGATTTCGAGTGAGGTCTGACCGATGATGTGCTTTGCAGCCGCCCGCGCGAAGGTGGCTTGGTCGACGCCCGGATCCAGCCCGAGCGGCTCGTCCAGGGCCAGCAGCCGAAAGCGGTAGCGATAGCGCCGGCCGACAGTGCCGATGGGGCCGTCGTAGCCGACGTTGCCCAGCGCGTTCTTGCCTTGGCGCAATTGCTCCGGGCCCTGCGGCTCCGCCTTATGCCGAAAACCCTCGGGCAGGCCGCTTCGCTCGGCCGATATGCCATAGACCAGCCAGAGCAGCTGAGGATCTTCGGTTTCAGGGCTGATGGTTTCGAGCAGCAGTGCCAGCTCCCGAGTCGGCCGCGGCACCCCGGACCAACTAAGCGGGGGAGAGATGTTGTCGCCGTCTTTCGTGTACTTCTGCGCGATCCTCGCGCTCGAATCGACGGCGGAAGAGCTCGGTTCCATGGTCATGTCCTTTGCATGCAGACCCGCCTCTCAGCCGCTGCCTTTTGAGGCAAACGCCGAGCACGCCGGACCTACGTTCGAGGAGCCCGCGCGACGCGCTCTCTGCCACTCCTCCGAGGAATACCGCGGCATCGGAGAGGAGCTATAAATGTTTGTCCTCGCCCATGGGCATTCGTTCCCGAGGGCTCGACCATCAGGATCGGCGGGTTAACCCAACGCCGCGGTCCGAGCTTGCGCAAACGACCTCGCACATCCTCACCGGGTGGTAAGCGTGCCGGTGACGGTAAGATTCCGCGGTTAGCGGTCTCTTTCTAGCTGGGAAGCGGTCTTCGCCTCAGATTCGGCGGGAGCGGCAAACCGTTTCGTTTGGCAGCAAGTGCTTTATAGCTGAACTCAACTCTTTACCGCCCCTCAAAGCAGGGGAGGCGGCTGCGCAGTGCGCCGTTATTTCCTTGCCATCGGGAAGGTCCCAACGAACATTCATGATGAGGCGCAATGAAATGAGCAATCGGATAGGCAAAAGATATTGGGCCATTCCCGAAGGCTATATACCTGCGGGCAGCACCGGTTCCGCGCCGCAGATGATAAGCCACGAAACAGCTTGTATTCTCAACACCACTGACCAGGCGGCTGCGGTGACGATTGTCGTCTACTTTGCCGACCGGGAACCCGTCGGGCCTTACGAGCTCACTGTCCCGGCGAGGCGCACGCGGCACGTGCGATTCAACGAGCTGGACAACCCGGAGCCTCTTCCCAGAGATGAGGATTTCGCCAGCGTGATCGAGTCGGATGTGCCCATCGTAGTACAGCACACCCGTTTGGATTCCCGTCAGGCGGAGCTCGCTTTGCTTACGACCATCGCGTATGGGAGCGACTGAAGCCTAGCGCTACTGGGCGTGTGCCGGTAGCCTTTGCTCACCCGGTCAGCAAAGGCTGTACGCAGACGCCACCGGCCGCTGGTACCGGCCGAGGCCGCATCGGCTTGGAAAATGCGCCACGTCCCGGTTCAAGCTAATCGGCTCAGCCGCCGTCGATTGCTCCTTTGCCGCCGCCGGGCGCGCGCAGACTGCGCCGATCGCCAACGCAGCACCGGCGAGTGTGAGCCAGCCGCGGTGAGTTGTCGCCCAGAGCTGAATGCTGTGCCCGTAGGCCTCGTCGCCGAAGCGCCCGTGCGCACCACCCTCGCCCGCCACGGGCTTCCAGAGGTTGCCCGACTCGGCCGGGTTGGCGCGCTCATCGGTTTGTTGCGCGCCAACAGCGCCGCGCGCCAAATATCGGTCGAGTAGACCTGGGGCCAGCTTGTCGGCCCAGCGCGTCAGCAGCGACGACAGGCCGACATCAACGCGCGGGCGGCGGTGGTGCGCGGCCCAGACGATCGCGCGGGCGGCCACCTCGGGCTGGTAAACCGGCGCGACGGGACGCGCGCGTTTCGGCATCTTGTTGAGCGCCCAGTCGAATTGCGGCGTGTTGAGCGCCGGCATATCGACGAGCGTGACGTGCACGCGGCTGCCGCGATGCAGCAGCTCGATCCTCAGCGCCTCGGTGTAACCCTTGAGCGCGTGCTTGGCACCGCAATACGGCGCCTGCAGCGGTATCGAGTGGTGGGCAAGCGCGGAGCCGACTTGCACGATCGTTCCCCGATCGCGCGGCAGCATGCGCTTCAATGCCGCCATGATGGCGTAAACGTTGCCGAGATAGGTCACTTCGGTCACCCGCGCGAACTCCTGCGGCGCGATCTCATCGAGCGGGGCGAGCACCGTCACCATGGCGGCATTTACCCAGATATCTATCTCACCGAGGTTTTCTTCGATGGCCTCAGCGGCCCTCTCGATGGCGGCGGCGTCGGAGACATCGACACTGATACCAAAAGCCTTGCCGCCCAATGCTTCGAGCTCACAACGTGTGGCCTCCAGCCGGTCGGCGTCGCGGGCGAGCAAGGCGACGTGCGCCCCGCGCTTGGCAAACGCGCGCGCCGCCGCGCGGCCGACACCCGCCGTCGCGCCGGTGATGACGACGACTTCGGATGCTGCGTGTTCGTTCATGCCTCTTCCCTTCCTTTGTAAGCCGCCGGTGCCGCGCCGACAGCGGCGCCCGCGTATTGGTTGTACACGGCTGATGGAGCGGAGCCTCAGCGGCGGTTTTGCCGGCTGACGCGCCAGGCAAGCAACCCGCCGACGACGAGCGCGCCGAGCGTCACGGCGCTGGCTCGGTTGGCCTTGCGCTGCGCCGCCGCACGTTCTCGTTCGATCGCCACCTCGGCCGCCCCCGCCGGCGCACCGCCATGCAGCGCCATCTGGATGACTTGCGCGATGTGCAGCGCGCGGCGATGGGTGCTCTGCGCGATCTGCTCGCGACAGCTGAAGCCATTGGCGATGATCAACGTGTTCTCATCCGCCGCGCGTATCTTCGGCAGCAGCACGCGCTCGCCGACGGCCATGGAAACCGAGTACTTCTCCTTCTCGAAGCCAAATGAGCCGGCCATGCCGCAGCAGCCGGAATCGGGCAGCTCGTAGTCGAGGCCGAGCTTTTCGAGCAGGCTTTTCTCGCAGTCCAGGCCCATGATCGATTCGTCGTGACAATGGGCCTGCACCAGCGCTTTGCGTCCGAGACGCGGCGGGCTGTAGTTTTCCACGACGGTTTCGAGAAATTCGCTCAGCAGGTAGCTCTGCCGGGCAAGGCGCCGCGCGCGCGGGTCATCGGGAAAGAGATTCGTCAATTCATCACGGAACACGGAGATGCACGACGGCTCGAGGCCGACCAGGGGCACCCCGGCGTCGATTTCGCTTTGCAGCGTGTCCATCACGCGTTGCAGATAGTGCCCGGCGCGATCGAGCATGCCGAACTCGTAGAGCGGCCGCCCGCAGCAGATCGGCTGCAGCGGCACCAACACGCGGTAGCCCTGCGATTCGAGCACCTCGACGGCCGCCTGCGCGATGTCCGGGAAGAAATGGTTGTTGAACGTGTCGGCCCAGAGCACGACCGGAGGACCCCCGGCGTTGCGCGGGCCACGCCGGCGGAACCATGCCTTGAATGTTCGCGGCGCGTACCGCGGGATTGCGCGCGCCCGGGGCATTCCGGCGAGGCCCTTGGCGATGCGCGAAACGCCGGGGGCGTGCGTGAGGAAATTCACTACCGTGGGCATCTTTGCTGCCAGGCGCGACCACCGGTCGATCAGCCCGAAGGCATACGCCGGCAGCGGTTTCATCCTGCCCAGATAGTAATGCGACAGGAACTCCGCCTTGTAGGTGGCCATGTCCACGTTCACCGGACAATCGCTCTTGCATCCCTTGCAGGACAAGCACAGATCGAGCGATTCCTTCACGGCTTCGGAGCGCCAGCCCTCGTTCAGCACATCGCCCTGCAGCATTTCGAACAACAGCCGCGCGCGACCGCGCGTGGAGTGTTTCTCCTCGCGCGTGGCCATGAAGCTCGGGCACATGGTGCCGCTGTCGCTGCGGCATTTGCCGACACCCACGCAACGGATCGCAACGCGCCCGAAGCGGCCTTCGTCATTCGGATAGGCAAAGTGCGTCGCGGTTTGCGGCGGATGAAAGTTCACCAAGCGCAGGTTTTCGTCGAGCCGATACGAATCGATCACCTTGCCGGGATTCATTTTCCAGCTCGGATCCCAGATCGATTTAAACTCGCGGAACGCCTGCACCAGCTCTTCGCCGTACATCTTGACGAGCAATTCCGCGCGCGCCTGGCCATCGCCGTGCTCGCCGGAAAGCGAGCCGCCGTAGGAAACCACCAGCTCAGCGGCCTCCTCCACGAACGCGCGGAATTTCTTTACCCCTTCGCGGGAGTGCAGCTCGAAGTCGATTCGCGAGTGCACGCAGCCCTGGCCGAGGTGACCGTACTGCGCGCCCGTGTAGCCGTGCTTGGCGTAGAGCCGCTGCAGCTCCCGCAGGTAGGCGCCAACCCTTTCCGGCGGAACGGCCGAGTCTTCCCAGCCGGGCCAATGCGGCCGGCCGTCGGGACCGAAGGCGGTGGCACCGAGCCCCGCCTTGCGCACCGCCCAGAGCTTTTTTTGCCACTGCGCGTCGTCCACGACGGCGTAACCGCTGGGCGCGGCATCGCTGTGGTTGAGCGCCTCACGCAGCGCCTCGGCCTTGGCGCGGGTTTGCCGAGAATCATCACCTCCGAGTTCCACCAGCAGCCAGGCGCGGCCTCGCGGCAGCTGCGAGAGCGTGTGCACGTGCATGTGCATGTGCATGTGCATGTGCATGTGCTGCACACGCTGGTCCTGCAAAAGCTGATGATCGATGCCTTCCAGTGCAATCGGGCGCTGCGCCATGATCTCCGGGACATGATCGGCGGCAGCGGCGATATCCTCGAAGCCGATCACAACCAGCGTGCGATGACGGACGTTGGGCGTGAGCTTGAGCGTTGCCTGCAGCACGGTGACACAGGTGCCCTCCGTGCCGCACAGCGCGCTGGCGAGATTGAAGCCATTCTCCGGGAGCAAATCGTCGAGGTTGTAGCCGGAGACGCGGCGCGGCAGCGTCTCTATGCTCGGGTAGCGCGCGCGGATGCGCTCCGCGTAGCGATCGCGCAACGCCTTCAAGCGCGAGAAGATTTCGCCCTTGCGCCCGCCCTCGGCGACGATCGCGTCGATCTCGCGTTCTTCGTAGTGATCCCTGAGCGTCAGGCGCGCCCCGTCGTAGGTAAGCACATCGAGGGAATGGACATTGTCGGCGGTGCGCGGACCGGGGCCGTAAAACTGGGCCTGGACCGAGTGCATGCCGCAGGAATTGTTGCCGATATTGCCGCCGATCGTGCACCAGTGGTGCGTGGACGGATCCGGTGGAAAGACGAGCCCGTACGGCGCCAGCATCGCGTTGAGCTTGGCGTTGATCACCCCCGGTTCGACGGTGGCCCGTTGCTTGTCGGCCTCGATCGCCAGCGTTTCCTGCAGGTATTTCGAGTGATCGATGACAACGGCATAGTTCACCGCCTCGCCGGAGAGGCTGGTGCCGGCGCCGCGCGATAGGATCGGCGCATTGTGGTCGCGGCAGATGCGATGCGTGGCGACGATGTCATCGATGGTTCGCGGGATGACCACGCCGATCGGCGGCTGACGATAGTTCGAGGCGTCATTGGCGTAGAGCGCGCGGCTGCCGGCATCGAAGCGGACCTCGCCGCTCAGCGCGGCATCGAGATCGCGAGCCAATCGCTTGCCGGCGGATTCATCGAAGCGTGCCACTTCGCGCATTGCTGCTCCCTGCCTTACTGTCTTAGTGTTTGCTGCCAGGATGGAGAACCGGCGCGGGCTTCGAACCCGTGCTACAGGCGATACCGCTGCGCGTCGAGGCGTTTGAACTCGAGCCCCAAACCCGACCGGAAGAGGTCCGGACGCAGCGAGCCGCCATTCGGCTCCTGCACCCCGTCGAAGAGCATGCGCTCGACGCGCACGTGATCATGAAAGTATTCGAGGTGGCGCAACGGCTTGATCGCACAGCAGGGGTGCAGGTGCAGCGCCGGCGCGTTATGCGCGGATAACGGCACCTGGTACGCTTCGGCAAGCGCTGCCACGGCGAGGAATCCGCTCACGCCGGCGCAGCGGGTGATGTCGGCTTGTAGAACGTCGACGGCGCCCGCTTCGAGCATGGCGCGGAAGTAAGGCAAATCATAGCCGTATTCGCCGGCGGTAATCTCGATGCGCGCAGGGACGCGATCGCGCAGCAGGCTCAATCCGGCGAGGTCATCGGAGGTTACCGGCTCCTCGTACCAGCTAACGCCCTGCTCGGCGAAAGGCTCGGCGAGCGCGAGCGCCTGTTTGCGATCGTAGGCGCCGTTCGCATCGACGAACAGCTCCGCCTGCGCGCCGATCGCTGCACGCGCCGTTTACACTCGCCGCAAATCCTGCAAGGGCTTGCGCCCCACCTTCATTTTCACCCTCGGTATCCCGGCGTCGACCCAACGAGTCAGTTGAGCGCACAGCTGTGGCTCGGAATACGAAGTAAAGCCGCCGCTGCCGTAAACCGGCACGCCCGAGCGAACCCTTCCGAGCAACCGCGCCAGCGGCAAGTCAAGCAAGCGCGCCTTCACGTCCCAGAGCGCGATGTCGAGCGCCGCAATCGCCATCGATGCGATACCGGGACGCCCGAGATTGCGGATCGATCTGATCAGGGCGAGCCAACAGGCCTCGATATCCATGGCGTCGCGCCCGACGAGCTCATCGACGAGCTTGCCGCGAATCAGCGTGGCGATTGCCTGATGGCCATACGTGTAACCGAGTCCCACCTTGTCACCGGCGCTCAGCTCGACCAGCACCAAAGTGGTCGAACCCCATTCCAGCGTTCCGTCCGATTCCGGCAGATCGGTCGGAATCTCGTAGGCCGAGACATCGATCCCCTCGATAGTCGCTGCCGCGCGAGTCGCCATTGCCGTGGCCTCCGTGCCTCAGCTTTTTGCGGTCGGGGCGAAGGTCTTCAGAAAGTCCTTGGCCGAGGCCTTGATGATACCCAGGGCGTCCGGGTCGCCGTGCAGCAGCGCGGAGAGATACGCTTTGGCCTGCTCCGGCTTGATATGCGGCGGCATCGGCGGCACATCCGGATCGGTAACCGCTTCCAGCACCACCGGCCGGTCACTGCCGAGCGCCGTCTCCCACGCCTCGCCAAGCGCATCCGGTTCATCGACCTTGATCCCGCCAAGCCCAAGCAACTCCGCGTAGCCCGCGTACGGGAAATCCGGAATGTCCTGTGAGGGCGCGTACTTCGGATCGCCGGCCATTACCCGCTGTTCCCAGGTCACCTGGTTCAAATCACGGTTGTTGAGGACCAGCACCACCAGCCGCGGGTCTTGCCAACGTTTCCAATATTTGGCGATGGTGACCAGTTCATTGATGCCGTTCATTTGCATCGCCCCGTCGCCGACCATCGCGATCACGGCCCGTTGCGGATACGCAAACTTGGCCGCGATCGCGTACGGCACGCCCGGCCCCATGGTGGCGAGCCCGCCGGAGAGCGAGGCCATCATCCCCCGGCGGAGCTTGAGGTCACGCGCGTACCAGTTAGCTGCCGAGCCGGAATCGCAAGTCAGAATGCAATTATCCGGCAGGCGGGGCGAGAGCTCCCAGAAGACGCGCTGCGGGTTGATCGGCGTGGCCTTGGTCATTGCGCGCGCCTCTAAAATCTTCCACCAATGCGCCACCTCCTCTTCGATATGCTGCTGCCAGGAGCGATCCTCCTTACGCTCGAGATGCGGGAGCAGCGCGCGCAGGGTCTCCGCGCTGTCGCCGATCAGATTGACCTCCATCGGGTAGCGGATGCTGAGCACGCGACCATCGAGATCGATCTGCACGCCGCGGGCCTGGCCCTCCTTGGGCAGAAATTCGGAATACGGAAACGTTGAACCGACCATCAGCAGCGTGTCGCAGCCGTTCATCAACTCCCAGCTCGGATTGGTGCCGAGCAGACCGATCGCGCCGGTCACGTAGGGCAGATCGTCCGGTACGGCCGCACGACCGAGCAGCGCCTTGGCAACCCCGGCGCCGAGCCGCTCGGCGACCTCGATGATTTCATCGCTCGCGTGCAAGGCGCCCGCGCCGACCAGCAACGCCACCTTCTTCCCCTCGTTCAACACGCTCGCCGCCCGTTTCAGCTGGGCTGCCTCCGGCACGGTCCGCGCGCGCTCGTAGCCGATGCCGGAATGCACCGTGCCGTGCGCCCGCGGCGGGATTTCGACCGCGTCCATTTCCTGCAGGTCGCTGGGGAGGATCACGCAGGTTACGGTGCGCTGATCCATGGCGATGCGTATCGCGCGGTCGACGAGGTGGCGCACCTGCGCAGGGCTGCTCGCCATGTGCACGTATTCGTGGGCGACGTCCTTGAACAGCGAGGTCAGATCGACTTCCTGCTGGTAATCGCCGCCGAGCGCGCTCTGCGCCTGCTGGCCGACGATCGCCACGACCGGCTGGTGATCCTTCTTGGCATCGTAGAGGCCGTTCAGCAAATGGATCGCTCCGGGCCCCGAGGTTGCGAGACAAACGCCCACCTCGCCCGTGAATTTCGCGTGCGCGCACGCCATGAAAGCGGCCATCTCCTCATGACGAACCTGCACGAACTCGAATCGCTCATGGGCACGGCCAAGCGCACCGAGCAGACCATTGATGCCATCGCCCGGGTAGCCGAAGATGCGTTTGACACCCCATGCCGATAGCCGCTTGAGCAAAAAATCGCTGACCTGCTCGCCCATGATCTCCTCTCCTCCCTGTCGTTCGTTCCAGCCGCTACGCGGAGCACACCGACGGTGGCAGCCGTCCGGGAAAGCCAACTGTCTATAGTGACTGAGAGGCCCCCACGCCTGACGAGTTCCTCCCCACACGCCGCTGCGTCCGTGCGCTACGAGCGTGGCTGCGCATAGCTCACACACGGGATGCGCGCCGCCAATCTTTGATCGAGGATTGAAATCGCCGAGGCGGTGCGAAAAGCTGGTGCAACCTGACCGGGCTACGCGTTCCCCTTGGCGAGCGTGACTCAAGGCAAGCAAAGCAATGACTCAACGTATCGAAGACTATGCGCTGATCGGCAACATGCGCAGCGTCGCGCTGGTCGGGCGCGATGGCTCGATTGACTGGTTGTGCCTGCCCCGCTTCGACTCCGATGCCTGCTTTGCCGCCTTGCTCGGCGAGCCTGAAAACGGTCGATGGCTAATCGCACCCCAGCAACCGCCCGAAAAAATCACCCGGCGCTACCACGACGAGACGCTGGTTCTGGAGACCACGTTCGAGACCGCCTCCGGCACGGTAGCGCTGATCGATTTCATGCCGCTGCCACGCGATGGAAAAGAGGTCATTGACGTCGTGCGCATCATCGAAGGCCGGCACGGCCGGGTGCCGATGCGAATGGAGGCAATTTTCCGGTTCGGTTACGGCAAGGTGACGCCGTGGGTGCGCCGGCGTGGCGACAGCCTCCAGGCAGTCGTGGGAGCCGATACGCTGCAACTGTACACGCCGCTCAACCTGCGCGGCCGCGACAAGACCACCGTGTCCGAGTTCAGCGTCGCCGCCGGCGAGCGCGTGCCCTGCGTGCTGACCTGGCACTTGTCCTGGCGTGATGCGCCCAGGCGACGCGATGCCGACGCGGCTCTGGAGGAGACGCAGCGCTGGTGGCGCGAGTGGAGCGGCCGCTGCGAAGTGCGCGGCGATCACCACGAGGCGGTGATACGCTCATTGATTACCCTGAAGGCGCTAACCGATGCGGACACCGGGGGCATGGTGGCCGCAGCGACCACCTCGCTGCCGGAGTGCATCGGCGGCGGGCCGCTATACCTGGCTTCGTGACGCCACCTTTACTCTCTATGCCTTGTTGCTCTCGGGCTACCGTGAGGAGGCCTGCCGCTGGCGCGAATGGCTGCTGCGGGCCGTGGCCGGCGACCCGGGGAAGCTCCAGGTCATGTATGGCATCGGCGGCGAACGGCGGCTGCCCGAATACGAGCTCGGCTGGCTGAAAGGCTATGAGGGCAGCCGCCCGGTGCGAATCGGCAATGACGCCCACACCCAGGTCCAGCTCGACATATATGGCGAGGTCATGGACGGCCTGTATACGGCGCGGCGCCACGGCATTCAGCCGGACGACGATACCTGGAATGTCCAGCTGCAACTGCTGAAATATCTCCAGGATCACTGGCGGGACAAAGGCTGCGGGATTTGGGAGATGCGCGGCCCGCCGCGCCATTTCACCCATTCCAAAGTGATGGCGTGGGTGGCGTTCGACCGCGGTGTCAAGGCAGTCGAAAACTTTGGCCTCGACGGTGACGTCGAGCGCTGGCGGGCGCTGCGCAATACCATCCACGAGGAGGTCTGCGAGAAGGCGTTCAGCAGCAAACACAACGCCTTCGTGCAATATTACGGCGGCGAGACGCTCGACGCGGCGTTGCTGCTGATGCCGCTGGTCGGCTTCCTGTCACCCGATGACCCACGCATCAAAGGCACGGTCGCGGCGATTCAGAGTAATCTGATGAACAACGGGTTCGTCATGCGCTATTCGCAGGCAGGGGATGGTGACGGCTTGCCCGGCGGCGAGAGCGCATTCCTGCTCTGCTCGTTCTGGCTCGTCGATAATCTGGCGATGACCGGTCGTCACGCGCAAGCGCGCGAACTCTTCGAGCGCCTGCTCGCCGTGCGCAACGACGTCGGTTTGCTCGCCGAGGAATACGATCCGCTACGGCGTCGCCTCCTGGGCAATTTTCCGCAAGCCTTTTCGCACGTCGGGCTGATCAATACCGCGCACAATTTAAGGCTGGCAAGCCAGGGTCCGGCACAGTGTCGATCCTGTCGATGAGGCCGCGCTTGGTCCGCCCTCCAACCGGAGGCGGCGCACGCCCAACATTAGCAGCGAACTCATGGAAAAGCCGCAGGCGCCAGCCGCATCCGTAAATTCCAGCAAAAGCGGCAGCCTGCCGCCCACAGCTGGAACGCCCTTTTCGACGCTGGCATTACTGGTACTACTTACCGTCGTGCTCTATTTCGGGCGCGATATTCTGATTCCCTTCGCGCTCGCTATTCTTTTCAGCTTCGCCCTCGGCCCTCTTGTAATACGGCTACGCCGTTGGGGTTTCTCACGGTTGCTCGCGGTGTTGCCAGTGGTGAGCCTCGCATTCGTCCTTATCGGCGGCTTCGCCATCCTGGTGGGGAGTCAATTCGCCCAGCTTCTCAGTGAACTGCCCACCTACCAGGAGAACATCGAGACCAAGATCCGCTCACTGGTCTCGACAACATCGGGTGGCGGCGCCGTAAGCCAGATTGCGAGCATGTTTCAGGAATTGCGCCAAGAACTCGAACCGCGGGCGCCCACGGATCCTCAGGTTCCGGTCGTTCGACTCAAGGAACCGCCGGCGTCCCCTCTGCAACTGTTCGATACCCTCGCTGGTCCATTGCTGGCCCCAATCGCCACGGCGGGACTCACGGTTATTTTCGTCATTTTTATACTCTTCGAACGCGAGGATCTCAGAAATCGGCTGATCCGGCTCGTCGGCGAAGATCTTTACCTGACCACAGAAGCCATGGATGAGGCGGCGCAACGGGTCAGTCGTTATCTGCTGATGCAGCTGATCGTAAACGCCACCTATGGCATTCCCATCGGCCTGGGGCTGTACTTCATCGGCGTGCCTAGTGCGCTGCTGTGGGGCATCCTCGCCGTGCTGCTGCGCTATATCCCGTATGTCGGGCCGGTGATCGCTGCACTGTTTCCCCTCGCCTTGGCGATCGCGGTCGATCCGGGCTGGGAAATGCTGTTCTGGGCCTTGGGTCTGTTCCTCGTCATGGAGGTGATCAGCAATAATTTCGTCGAACCCTGGCTCTACGGAGCGAGCACCGGCGTGTCCGCCGTTGCAATCATCGCGGCCGCTATTTTCTGGACCATCCTCTGGGGCCCGGTGGGCCTGTTTCTCTCGACTCCGCTGACGGTCTGCCTGGCGGTTCTGGGCATTTATGTCCCGCAGCTACGATTTCTCGACATCATGCTGAGCAGCGCGCCAGCGCTGTCCCCGGCGGAGCAGTTCTATCAGCGGCTGCTTGCTGGCGACCCTGACGAGGTTGTGCGCATCGCCGAGGAATACTTGAAGAAGCGCCCGTTAGCCGCCTGCTACGATGAGCTTGTTCTGCCGGCGCTGCGCCTCGCGGAGGAGGACCGCAGACGCCAGCGTTTGCGGGCTGATCGGCTCACGATGGTCGGCGACGGTGTGCTTTGGGCGATATTCGAGCTGGCCGATCATGAAGATGCAATCATGGAGACCGAATCCGAACCAGAGGCGGAATCAACGGCTTGGACCGGCCAGCCCGTGCTCTGCCTCGCCGGACGCACCCCGCTCGATTTCGCCGCGGCGGCGATGCTGGCGCAGTTGCTAGAGCGCCGTGGTATCAGTAGCCAAGTTCTGCCGGCCGATACGATCAGCCCTGAGAAAATCGCCGATATCGACCTGCGCGACTATGAATGGATTACCCTGAGCTACATGGGGAACGCTGCGGTAGTACAGGCGCGCCATGCTTGCCGCCGCCTCCGCCGACGCTCATCCCAGGCGCGGCTTTTGCTTGGCTTCTGGAATAATCAGTTGGATAAGGCTAAACAAGAGGACTCCTCTGTAGCGCTCGGGGCCGACTTGATCGCGGCGTCGCTCACGCAGGCACTCGAGCAAATTGCCGCACAAAGTTGCTCGTTGCGCGAACCCTCAGACAATGGCGGCGAATCCCAGGAGTGACAAAGCGCCGGTCAAGAGGTCCCGTGGAGCGCATCAAGCGCCTGGGGAACGGTCCTGCGCGCCGGCAGTTGGCAGAGTGAAATGGAAGGTGGTGCCCGGCCCGTCATTCGGCTCGGCCCACAGTCGCCCCCCATGTGCCTCGACAATCGAAGCGCTGATGGGCAGTCCCAAGCCGATGCCCTCGGGCTTGGTGGTAAAGAACGGGAAGAAAAGCAGCTCGTGGACGCCTTTGCCGAGCCCGCGCCCCGTATCGCGCACGGTGACCGCAACCATGCCGTCGTCGGCCGGTTCAACCGACAACCGAAGCTCCCGATGCTCGATACTCGGGTCGTCCATCGCATCGATGCTGTTGCGTACCAAGTTCTCCAGAACCTGCTGAATTTGCACGGCATCGACCTCGACCGGGGGGAGCGAATCGGCGATATCGACCCGAATACGGGCCCGGTCACCTACCGCATCGGTCGTCGTGGCAATATAGTTCAACGTCTTGCGCACGAGCACCTGCAAACCCACCGACTCCCGCTGTAGCGGCGCCTTGTTCACCAGGGCGCGCAAGCGGCGAATGATGTCGGCGGCACGCTGGCCCTGCTCGGCGATCTGCTCGATGGCCTCGAGAAGATCCTCGCCGTTGACTTGCCCCGCGCGCAGCAGGCTCAAGCAGGCCTCGCTGTAATTGGCAATCGCCGTGAGCGGCTGATTGAGCTCGTGAGCGATCCCCGCGGCCATTTCCCCCGCGAAGGTAAGTCGACCTCTGTTCAAAAGCGCGACGCGCAGCTGGCGCTGCTCGTCCTCGACCAGCTTTCGATCGGTGATATCCACGAGCACGTTGACGGCGCCGACGAGGGCGCCGGCCTTGTCCCGGATCGGGTTCGCGTTGGCCAGCACCGTCAGCCGCTTGCCGTCCGGACGCTCGATGATGATCTCCCGGTCGTTGTAGCCCTGTTGTTCGCGCAGCGCCAACGCCATCCAGCACTCATCGAGACAAATCGGCCTGCCGTCCTCCGCAGAATACAGCCGGAAAGACCCGCAGTACCGGTCTTCGGGATCATAAAGCTTAGGCGCGCGGCCCCAAAGTTCCACCGCACGCCGGTTGTAGTAAGTGATCAACCCGCCCGGGTCACAAACATACGCGCCGGCCGGAAGACCGTCGAGCAGTTGGTGTAATTCCACCTCCTGACCCGCCAGGCAAGCCGCGTTGGCGCCTTGCTCCAGCGAATCACCAATCGCGCCCTCCGGCATCGCCGCCGACTCAACCGCCTCGCCATCGACTTGCCGCGCGGAGCCGCTCTCAGAAGTCATGGAATACCTCTCGTTTAACGGTGGCGCCCGGCGGCGAATGGATCTTGAAGATGTATAGCAGACCTCGTGATCGACGCACAAGCGAAGCTTCGAGTCAGAACACGACACTGCCCGCACCGCGCAGAACCGCAATCATCCCGAGCTCCGGCGCCGCAAGTAGGGAGATCCCGCACCGGGCCAAGGTTCGCCCGAATTCCCTCGATCGGTGTCTTTCCCTTATCGTTTCTTACTTGCTGGACCCAACAATAATAGCGCCGCAAACGCCCCGTAAGAGCCTGCCTTATATGAAAACCAACCTTTTTCGTTCTATTCGCACCGAAAACCTTCGCCTCGAAAAAGGGTGGGACAGCGTGATCGCTTCGACCCCGAGGGATGGAATCAGCCGAAACGCTCCGGGCGCCATTTGCTTGCGGGCCAATTCACTGCGGGCAAAGGGGGGAAAGTCCCCTCGAGGCTGGGTATCCGGACCAAGCCGCCGCGATCCGTGATGAGTGACCCAAAGAGAGTATCGTCCATGACAGGCTTCATCGCCCATCGATACACGGCCCGACCCCGTCTGCTGCTCGATCATGAATTGCGCATCGTACGCGCCAGTTGGAGCTTTTGCCGACTATTCGGCGTGCTTCCGGATCATCTGACGAGCAGCCGGATCGATGACTGGATCAATATCGATCCGATGTTGCTGTACCGCTTACGCGGGCGAATCCGCTGCGGCACGATTTCGTGGCACGTGATTTTACGGCTGCGTCTTTCCGGCCTGCAGGTACTTGTCGTTTCACAGCTTTTTCTGCCCCTGCACAGCCAGCGCAACGGTTATCTACTGATATCGCTCGCGGGAGTTCAGTTGCCGGAATCGGCCGCGAACGAAATCGCATTGCGGTTGATGTAGGCTTGTGCAACTCGCGCATTAATATCGTCGTTTTTGCTAGCGTGGCGGCCGCTCGGGGTCGAGAAAGCGCTCAGCAATGTACATCAGATCGTAAAGTGATTTCGCGCGCAGCTTCTCCATTATTTTCTTGCGATGCGCTTCCACGGTGGACACGCTGACCCTGAGATTGGCAGCGATCACCTTGTTGAAATGGCCCTCGACGACCTGGCGCAGGATCTCCCGCTCGCGCGCCGTAAGCAGTGCCACGCGCGCAAGTTGCAAGGCATCTTCGCAGCGTTGTTGCCGCAGGCGGGCATCGAGCGCGAGCGCTTCGTTGATCAGCGGGATCAGTACCGACGGGGCAAACGGCTTTTCGATGAAATCAAGGGCGCCTGCCTTCAGCGCGCGTGCCGCCATCGGCACATCGCCGTGACCTGTGACGACGATCACCGGCAGCGTATAGTCCTCCTCGCGCAGCCGATACTGCAAATCCAGACCGCTCAGACCCGGCATTCGGACATCCACGATCAGGCAACCCGAGACGCTCGGCGGGCAGGCGTTGAGAAACGCCCAAGCATCCGGGAAACACTGGCTGGGCAGACCCTTTGACCGCAAAAGCACGGTCAAAGAGGCCCTGACCTCCGCGCTGTCGTCTACCACATAAACGGTGCCCTGATCGCTCATCCGTTATCGATGAGCCAACTCCCGGATTCGCCGAAAAGGTTTACCGGCGGACGTGATACTTGCATCTCTCCGGCAGGACGTTTCTCGATCGGAGCACATTTTTGCACCGCAAGCTGCAGTGCGGTAAACGCGCGAACGCACGTCGCATCGCGATGCTCACCGGACCAATCGAGGCTCCGCGCCAAACGCAACCATGCCTGAAAATGCTCGTGATTTCGCATGATTTACCGTCTCTCCTGCACTTCAAGGGGACGTTTTATTTCTTATACCGCGCCGCTCGCAATAGTGTTGCTGCAAAGCAGCATAAAATTCGCTATGATTTGCGGCTGTTCCATTGACGAATGGCCTATACTTTAAGGGCCGGTCGATGGCCGGTAAATTGGGGGAAACCCCGAATCGCTTGCGGTTTCCACCCAAGAATCCCGGCCTCTGCGATGCGGCTGCAAGCACGTTAGGAATAGGCGACGGTAAACCTTATAGTTCCATACTTGTTTTGGCACATGAGGCCGTCCCGGTTGCGCGATGACAGAGCCAGCTGTACCGAGCCATATCCGCGATGGATCGAGCGTTTACGTGGTCGATTCCGACCCTGAGGTTGTGGCGACGCTCAAGGAATTGTTCGCCTGCGTACGCATCCGGGCCGAATACTTCGACTCGGCGCGTGACTGCCTCGCGCGGCTGAATCGATCCACTCGCGGCTGCCTCATCGCCGATGCGGCCGCACCGCGTGTGCTCGGGGCCGACTTCCAGCAACGATTGCGCGACGATGGCATCGATCTGCCGGTCATCATTCTCTCTTATGCCGGCGACGTGACCACGGCCGTCAAGGCTCTGAAGAACGGCGCCGCCGATTTTTTCGAAAAACCGTTCAATGGCCAGGCGCTGCTCGACGCCGTCCACCGGGCGATCGAAGCCGACCGGGTCGAGAGCCATGACAAAGCCGCGCGGTGGGAGCTACGGGGCCGATTCGACACACTCACGCCGCGGGAATGGGACGTGGTCGTGCCGATGATAAAGGGGTGCTCGAACCGCCTGATTGCGGCGCAGCTCGGGCTCAGCGAGAAAACGGTCGAGCTCTACCGTTCCCGCATAATGCGCAAAATCGAGGTGACCAAGCTCACGGAGCTGATTCGCATCGCCATCCGGATCGATTTACTCGCGGAGCTGGATCCGTGCGCGTTTGAGCCACGCGAGACACCGCCGCTGAGGCAATCGTCGATACGCTGGCGAGGGGAATAACCGATATCCCCGTTGGGGCTGAACCTTTCGCCGCAATGGCGCCTTATTCGCTCTTGGCCGTAGCGACGCTCGGACGCACGCGGATGCCGAGCTCCCGCAGCGCCCCCTCCTCCACCGGCGCCGGGGCCTGGGTAAGCAGGCAGCTTGCGGTCTGGGTCTTAGGAAAGGCCATTACCTCGCGGATGGAGCTGGCACCGGTCAGCAACATGACCAGCCGATCCAAACCGAAGGCGATGCCGCCATGGGGCGGCGCCCCGTATTCCAGCGCCTCGAGCAGGAATCCGAACTTCTCCCGCGCCTCCGCCTCGCCGATGCCGAGCAGATCGAAGACGGCGTACTGCATGTCCGGGCGATGGATGCGCACGGATCCGCCGCCGAGCTCCGTGCCGTTGAGCACCAGATCGTAGGCACGCGAGAGCAGCGCCTGCGGGTCGCCCTGCAACTCGGCAGGCTCACTTACGCGCGGCGCGGTGAAGGGGTGGTGCAGCGCATAGAGACGCCGGTCGTCCTCGTCGTATTCGAACATGGGAAAGTCGACGACCCAGAGCGGACGCCAGCCCGGCTCGATCAACCCCAACTCCAAACCGAGCTTGTTGCGCAAGGCGGCGAGCGATTCGTTGACAATCTTGGCGCGATCGGCGCCGAAGAATATCAGATCCCCCGCCTTGGCCGCGGTGCGCTCAAGGATGCCGGCCACCGCCACGTCCGGAAGGAACTTCAGTATCGGCGACTGCAGCCCCTCGCGGCCGCGGGCCGGATCGTTCACCTTGATGTAGGCCAGGCCCTTCGCCCCGTAACGGCTCACGAATGCGGTGTACTCGTCGATGGCCTTGCGGCTGAGCTCGCCGCCGCCCGGCACGCGCAACGCCGCCACGCGCCCGTTGGGATCCCTGGCCGGCTCGGCGAAGACCTTGAACTCCACCTCCGCCATGAGATCGGCGACCTCGACCAGCTCCAGGGGAATGCGCAGATCCGGCCGATCGATGCCGAAACGCTGCAGCGCTTGCGCGTAGCTCATGCGTGGAAAAGGCTCGGGCAGCTCGACGGCGAGCACCTCGCGGAAGAGTTCGCGGATCATTCCCTCCATGAGGGACATGATCGCCTCTTCATCCAAAAAGGAAGTCTCGATATCGAGCTGAGTAAACTCCGGCTGCCGGTCGGCGCGCAGATCCTCGTCGCGGAAGCAGCGCACGATCTGGTAGTAGCGATCCAGCCCCGAAATCATCAGCAGCTGCTTGAACAGCTGCGGCGACTGCGGCAGCGCATAGAAAGAGCCCTGGTGCACTCGGCTGGGCACAAGAAAATCGCGCGCCCCCTCCGGGGTCGCCCGCGTGAGCATGGGCGTCTCGACGTCCACGAAGCCATGCCGATCGAGGTAGCGGCGCAGCACGCCGGCCACCCGAGCGCGGGCGCGAAGCTGCTGCTGCATCGCATGCCGGCGCAGATCGATGTAGCGGTACTTGAGGCGCACGTCCTCGCCGACGTCCACCTCATCGAGCTGAAACGGCGGGGTCTTCGACTGACTGAGAATTTCCAGCTCATGGCCGAAAACCTCGATCATGCCCGTGTTCAGAGAGAGATTCTCCGTCCCCTCGGGGCGGCGGCGCACTTCTCCGCGTACCCGCAGCACGTATTCGCTGCGCACCCGGTCCGCTGCCTGGAATGCCGCCTCCATGTCGGGGTCGAAAACCACCTGGAGCAGACCCTCCCGATCCCGCAGATCGATGAAAATCACGCCGCCATGATCCCGACGTCGATGGACCCAGCCACAGACGTCGACCGCGCTGCCGAGCAACGCCTCGGTCACCTCGCCGCAATAGTGAGTACGCATGGGATGAGCCGCCGCCCGTCTGCTGCCGATGGTAGAATCCGCCCCGTCAAGCGGGACGCGATGCGCAAAGCATAGTAAGAGCTCCGCCGGGGCTCGCGCAAGCCGACGCCCCGGCCGAGCCTTATGGAATCAGGCCTCGCTGGATTTTTTGGCCGTCCCCCCGGAGTGAGCGCTCGAAGCGTTACCCTTGGCGGATTTCGCGGCACCGGACTTGCCCTCGCCGGACTTGCCTTCACCGGATTTGCCTTCACCGGATTTGCCCTCCGCCGCCTTGGACTCGGCGGATTTGTTCTCCGTGGCCCGCTCGCCCGCGAGATTACGTTTGTTGTTGGTCTTGAAGTCGGTCTCATACCAACCGCCCCCTTTGAGCCGGAAAATCGGGGCGGAGATCAGCTTACGCAGCTCAGCCTGCCCGCACTGCGGACAGTCCTGTAAGGGGGACTCGCTGATCGCCTGCAGAACCTCCAGCTCGTGGCCGCAGGCGTTACACATGTACTCATAGATCGGCATCTTAGGTTACCTTCGCTGAACTCTCCGGATCGCGATATAAGGCCCGGGCGGGTCCACCACAAGTGGCCCAATAATACCCAACTTCAACGACGTGCGATATGCGCCGCGTCACACCGCACGCCTTGCTTGATTCCTACTCGCCCGCCCCACACCATAGCGCCATCTCGCGCATGGCAGGGCTCACGTGCTTCCCTTTCGACTGTTCGTCGCCATCATGTTCTTTGCGGTGCTCTTCGGGCTCATCCAGGTGGGCCTGCTCAGCATTGCCTTCGATAAGCTTGGCCTGACGACGGACTCGGCGATGCTGCTGCTGATCAGCTCCTTGCTCGGCAGCGGCATCAACCTGCCGCTTTTCAGCATGGCCGCCAAGCGCGGCCCGGATTCGCAGTGGCAACCCCCGCCACCTTGGCAGAACCTCTTGCTCAGGCATCGGCCGGGCAAGGTCGTGGTGGCCTTGAATGTTGGCGGCGGTCTCATTCCCATTGCCTTCTCGCTGTTCCTTTTTGCGCATGAACCGTTGCCGCTCGGGCCGGTCGCCCTCGCCGTCGCAAGCGTGACCACGGTGTGCTATCTGGCCAGCCGCCCGGTCCCACGTCTGGGCATCGGTATGCCGATATTGGTTGCTCCCATCACGGCCGCGCTGGTAGCCATCACCCTGCTGCCGCAACAAAGTGCGCCGCTGGCCTACATCTGCGGTACCATCGGCGTACTCATCGGGGCGGACCTATGCCGTCTCAAAGACGTGCGCGAGCTCGGAGCCCCACTCGCCTCAATTGGCGGGGCGGGCACATTCGACGGCATCTTCATCACCGGTATCGTCGCTGTCCTGCTCGCCTGAAGGGCAACAAGCCGCGAGAGCACCTAGCCTTTTCTCGGCTCGCCTAACGAATAAGGCATCCCATCATGAAGCACGATCGTAGCGAGGACGCCAAGCGCACGATTCTCATTACCGGCTGCTCGAGCGGAATCGGCCTGGAAGTCGCCCGAGGCCTGCGAGCGCGTGCGTGGCGCGTTTTTGCCACGGCCCGGCAGCGCCGCGATGTCGAGTGGCTCACTCGCGAGGGCCTGGAGAGCCTGCCGCTCGATACCGCCGATTCGGCGTCGATTCGCCGCGCTGTGACCACTGTGTTCGAGCGCACCGGCGGCAGCTTGGACGCCTTGTTCAACAACGCCGGCTATGGTCAACCGGGCGCCGTGGAGGACGTGAGCCGGGAGGTCCTGCGTGCGCAGTTCGAGACCAATTTGTTCGGAGCCCACGAGCTCACCTGCGCCGTGCTGCCGGCCATGCGCCGCCAAGGCCACGGCCGGATCCTGCAGCACAGCTCCGTGCTCGGCCTTGTGGCGCTGCCCTATCGAGGGGCCTACAACGCCAGCAAATTCGCCCTGGAGGGACTCACGGATACGTTGCGCCAAGAGCTGGCCGGCAGTGGCATCCACGTTTGCCTGCTGGAGACCGGTCCCGTGCGCAGCCGGTTTCGTGCCAATGCCCTGCAGATGTTCCGGCGCCATATCAACCGCCAGGCGAGCGCCCATCGCGAAGTTTACGACGCCTTGGAGCGACGGCTTGCCTCCACCGGCGACGATCCCTTCACGCAAGGCCCGCAAGTCGTGCTCCGTAAGGCCGTTCATGCCCTGGAGAGCCCGCGGCCGAAGGCACGATATTACATCACTACGCCCACCTATGTTCTCGGCACACTGCGCCGCGGACTGCCGACCCGCGCATTGGATGCGCTTTTGCGGCGCAGCACCGCCTATCAGCGCCGCTGACGGCTCGACAGCTCATGGATGGAGCAATTTTCCTGTGACCTAGAGAAGGCGGAAGCGCTAGAACGAGGTGCGGGCGATGTCTCTCCCCAGTTCTTCGCGCAGGACTCGCTTCGAGGCGTCGGAGTGCTTCCACCGAAATAAAGGAACACGCCGGATTCGTGTCGTGACCGGGGTGTAGCCGTGCGGTGACGTGACAGCCATGTCTGGCTGTGGGCTTCATAACCCCTGTCGGCGAGCGCGCTGACAGGGCGCGCTGCCTACGAGCCAAGCTGCCTCTACCTTGTCTATCCGAGTGCAAGCACCAGCACCGGCGTACTTCTTGTTGCTTTGAGACTACGTAACCGGACCGCCCGGGTTCATGCACCGTGGAC
>NZ_JBXWZQ010000203.1:0-3922 GCF_059432795.1 Nitrococcus sp.
GCGGGCACCAGCGCGGCGATCAGCTACAGCCAGCACGCCGAGGCCAGCGACATCGCCAGCGCCATCAACGCCGGGGCCGGCTCGGTGGGTATCACCGCCGTGGCGAGCAACACCGCGACGCTGGAGAATTTGGCCAATGCCGACGGTGACGGCATCAGCTTCACGCTGAACGGCTCCACCGTGAGCGCGAGTGTGGCCAATTCCAATGACTTGAGCGAGATCGCCGCCGCCATTAACGGCGTGGCGGGAAGCACCGGGGTCACGGCGACCTTTGCCGACCCGTCGGACAAGTCGAGCCTGACCCTCAAGACCACCGATGGCCGGGACATCGACGTCTCCGGTTTCGCCGACGACGATGCCAGCGGGGCCGGCAGTGCGGCGAGCATCGAGGTCAATGGCCACGGCAGCACCGGTAATACGCTGACAAGCGGCGGCGCCACCACTTCGGCCATCGCGGTGGGCACGGTCGAGCTGACTAGCTCCGAGGGCGCGTTCACGCTGGCCAACGCCTCGACCGAGGTGTTCGCGGGCGCTAGCGCGAGCAGCAGCTTCAGCGCCATATCCGATCTGGATATCTCCGGTAGTGACGGCGCCGGGGCGCAGTCCGCCTTGGCGGTCATCGACTCCGCTCTGGCATCGGTCTCGAGCCAGCGCGCGGACCTCGGTGCGATCCAGAACCGCTTCGAGTCGACGATCTCGAATCTGCAGACCACTTCCGAGAACGTAAGCGCGGCGCTGTCGCGGATTCAGGACGCCGATTTCGCGGCAGAGACGGCCGCGCTGACCAAGGCGCAGATCCTGCAGCAGGCGGGCACCTCGGTGCTCTCGCAGGCCAACTCCCTGCCGCAGAACGTGTTGTCGCTCCTGCAGTAAGCGCAGCGATGATCGCGGGGGATCCGGCACGGTCCGGATCCCCCGGCATCCGTCGGCTTGGAGTGAAAAGACACCGTCATGAACAGTTCGATCAACCACCTCACCGCCGCCGAGCCGGCCCGGACAACGGCCACGAGCACGACGTCTTCCGCGGGCATCCGAGCCAACGCGAGCGCGGCGACCGAGGGTAAGGCGATTGACGCTGTTCTCGCTACGGATACGCGACCGGCGGCCGCCGACGCTCTCATCAAGGCGGTGGAGGAGATAAACGAATTCGTCAAGCTCGCCCAGCGCCATCTCGAGTTCACGGTGGACGAGGACACGGGACGAACGGTGATTACTGTCAGGAACGCGGAGACGGAGGAAGTCATTCGCCAGATTCCCCCCGAGCGCGCCTTGGCGATCGCCAAAAACCTTCAAGAAGGGCAAGGCCTGCTGGTTCAGGCCGAGGCATGAATCGTGCATACGATTTCAGTCCAAAGGGAGCGGGACGGAGATCATAATGGCAATTAGCTCGCTCGGGGTGGGCTCGGGGATCGACATTCGAGGGCTTGTGGACCAGCTGGTCGCGGCCGAGCGAGCCCCGGTGCAGAATCGCCTCGACCGCAAAGAGACACAGCTCCAGGCGCAGCTCTCGGCCTTGGGTTCCCTCAAGGGCGCGCTGAACGATTTTCGCACCAAGGTTCAGTCATTGTCCGCCGCCGATGATTTCCGTGTCATGAAAGCGTCGTCGAGCAACCGCGACGCCGTCTCCGTCAGTGCGTCCTCGACTGCGCAGGCCGGCCATTACGACGTCGACGTCGATACGCTGGCGGCTTCCCAGTCGCTCGCCTCCCAGAGCTTTGCTTCGCGCGACGCGACGCTCGCCTCCGGGGGCAAATTGACATTCCGGTTCGGCGCCGTCACCACCGACGGCGCGGGGCAGGTCAGCGGCTTCAGTCAGAATGCGGAGCGCGCCGTCGCAGTCGTCGATATCCCGACGGTCGGCACCAGCCTCACGGCGATTCGGGACGCGGTGAACGAGGCCGCCATCGGCGTGCAGGCCTCCCTCATCAATGACGGCAGCGGCGAGCGTCTGGTCTTCCAGGCCCAGGACGCCGGAGCCGCCAACGGCTTCGTCATCGAGGTCGACGACGACGATGGCAACGATACCGATGCGCTCGGGCTCTCACAGCTTGCGTTCAACTCGTCCGCCGCCCACCAGGAGCGCACTCGCGCGGCGCAGGATGCAGAGCTCACGGTCAATGGTTTGAGTGTAACCCGCAGCAGCAACGTGGTCAGCGACCTGGTGGAGGGCGTGACCTTTACGCTCAACGAAACCACCGCCGCTGCCGCCAAGGTTTCGGTGGAGAGCGACGTCTCCGCCGTTCGCAAAAAGATCGAGGGCTTTGTCGACGGATTCAACGCCCTGCAGGATCAGATCGAGCAGATCGCCGGCTACAACGCGGAAACCAAGCAGAGCGGATCCCTGCAGGGCAACGCGGCCGTGCGCACCATCAACGGCAACTTGCGCCAGCTCGTCACCCAACGCCTGGATGTGTTGGGAGGGCGCGATGTCCGTGCCTTGGTGGACCTCGGTATCACCACGAACCGAAACGGCAGGCTCGAGCTCGACTCGGCCCAGCTCGATGAGGCGCTCGCCGAGAATTTTGACGAAGTCGGCGCGCTATTCGGTGTGACGGGGCTGGTCGACGGCACGGGCTTGCGCTACGAGAGCAGCCGCAGCGCGACGACGGCGGGCGAGTACGAGGTCTCGGTCAGCCAGCTCGCCGAGCAGGCCAGTATTACCAGCACCCGGGATCTCACCCCCTCCGATGCGACGCCGTTTACGGTCAACGCCGATAACGATGCGCTGACCCTTGCGTTGGACGGTGTGACCAGCAAGACCATCACCCTGACCCAGGGGAATTATAGCAGTGGCGCCGCTCTCGCCGCTGAGCTTCAGGCCCGGATCAATGGCGACGAGAACTTCAAGAGCGAGGGGGTGGCCGTTGAGGTGGCCTTCAGCGGGGGTCGACTGGCAATCACCTCGGCTCGATACGGATCGGACTCCCAGATCGACATTACTTCCGTGGACACTACCACGAGCAGCACCTTGGGGCTGGACACCACCCTCACCGACACCGGGGTCGATGTCGCAGGAACCATCGGCAGCATAGCCGGTGAGGGTTTCGGCCGCTATCTGACGGCCCAAAGCGGCAGCCCCGAGGGATTGAAGCTGGAGATTATCGGGTCCCAGACAGGCAGTCTGGGCAAAGTGACCTTCTCCCGGGGCATCACCGATGCACTCGAGGACGCGCTCGATAGCTACCTCAAATCCGAAAGCGTGCTTGCTTCCACGACGGACCGGCTGGAAAGCCGCATCGAGGACATCGGCGAGGACCGGCTGCGCCTGGCGCAGCGGCTCGCCCGTATCGAGGAGCGCTATGTCTCGCAGTTCAGCGCCATGGACGCACTCGTGGCGCAGCTCAACCAGACAGGTGATTTCCTTGGCTCCCAACTTGCCGCGCTGGAGAACCTCTCGGCATCGGCGGGCAAACAAACATCGTAACAGGAGGATAAGCGCATGATGTACGGCAAGTCTGGTATAGCCCAATACCAGCGAGTGGGTACTGAAAGCGCGGCCTATGCGGATCCGTGGCAGCTCACCGGAATGTTGTTCAACGGCGCGCTGGATCGCATCGCTCAGGCGCGCCATGCCATGCAAATGGGGCAAGTGGCGGTCAAGGGTGAGCGGATCGGTAAGGCCATCTCCATACTGGAGGGGCTGCGCGAGAGCCTGAATCACAAGCTCGATCCGGCGTTCGCCGGCAATCTCGATGCGCTTTACGAGTATATGCAGCGCCGGCTCCTTCAGGCGGGACTGCATAACGCCGAGGAGCCGCTCGACGAGGTAGTCGGCTTGCTCCGGGAGTTGAAGTCCGGGTGGGATGCGATTCCACAGGAGGCCCGGGACGTGAACCGCCTTCAGGCAGAGCGCCGTGCCGCCGGCGGCTAATGCGGCCAGCGCCGTAGCGGCGTGCGATCACGAGCGGGCCGCCTGCCGCCT
>NZ_JBXWZQ010000204.1:0-47534 GCF_059432795.1 Nitrococcus sp.
GCGCACTCCAACGTCAACATCGGCAACTAAAACCAGGTTGCGATGCTGACCGGGCCGGCGGGGAATACTCCCGCCGGTCCCCTTACCCCAACACGGGGCCAGCGGGAAGCTGGATCAAAACAACAACCGGAGCGTGCCATGAAGAAGAAGTTTCCAATGCAGCGGGGCGGGGCGTTGATGCTCGCTTGCGGCTTGGCGCTCGCGAGCGGCCAAACGCTCGCCGCCGACCCCACCGAGAGCGATCGCGGCGCGGACCCCTTCGCGGCCTTCAGCGTCGTGCCCTCGCAGGATCTGGCCACGATGCGCGGGCGCGCGGGTGATCTCACCATCGTCAGCAGCAACCAGGATTTCAAATCCAACGTGATGGGCAGCACGATCAATGCCGGCGCGATCAACTCGGGTGCCGCAACCGTAGGTGAAAACGCGTTTGCCGGGTTCAGCGGGATGGCGGTCAACGTCCTCAACACCGGCAACAACAACGCGATCACCACCGGCGTGAATTACACCGTCAACCTGCATTGACACCCGGCATGGACGCTCGAAACGACATACCTGGGTCACGAGAAGCACGCCGGCGCGCGAGTGGCCTGGCAACACGGCTTACGGCCGCTCTGGTGGGCGTCCACTTGGCAATGGCCTCCGTGCAGGCCGCCAATGTCCAGGTGCCCGGCTTTGGTCACGGCTTTTTCATGACGGCGAAGAGCCTCAAGGAAACTAAGTGGGACGCGACCATCCACCAGCAGTACGACTACAGCTGCGGCTCGGCCGCGGTCGCGACGCTTCTCACCTACCACTACGCCACTCCCACGGCGGAAGCCGAGGTTTTTCGCAGCATGTTCCAGATCGGCAATCAGCAGAAGATTCGCGCTCAGGGCTTTTCCATGCTGGACATGAAGCGCTACCTCGATAGCAAGGGCCTGCACTCCGATGGTTTTCGCATGACGCTCGACGGGCTGAAGAAGCTCGGCGTGCCCGCCATCACCCTGGTCAACACCAAGGGCTACCGGCACTTCATCGTCATAAAGGGCGTCACGGCAACCGAGGTCGTGGTGGGTGACCCGGCCGCGGGAACGACCGTCGTCCCGCGCTCGCTGTTCGAACAGATCTGGAACGGCGAAGTGCTGGCGGCACGCGGGAAATTCGACACGGCCCGCGAGCATTTCAACACCATCAGAGACTGGAGCGTGCGCCCGCAGGCGCCGCTCGCCCAGGGTGTCAACGGTGTCAACCGCATCGGGCTGGGGGTATTCAGCCTCACCCTGCCCGGGCGTAATGAGTTCGGGAGATAAGAAGGTGATGACCACAACCGTTCGTCCAAAGGGGACGCGAAGCGGGCTCTTTCGCCCCGTGCAGGGAATGGCATTGGGGGCATTGCTGACGCTGCCGATCGCCGCGCCCGCCTTGGCCGGCGATTGGAATGGCGCCGCCGAGGCAAGCGATCCGTTTGCCGCCTTCCCACTCATTCGTCACGAGCAGATGGCCAAGCTTCGCGGCGGGTTCAATGTCGGCGGCCTGGAGCTCGAGTTCGGGGCCAATGTGCGCACCCTGATCGACAACGTCGTGCGCTTGGAAACGATCGTCCAGCTCACCAAAGCCGGTCTCATCAGCTCGAACCGGGATCTGGTCGACGCGGCCGCCAACACGCGCGGCTCGCAGCTCGCGCAGGTGGCGCAGGATACGGCCGGCCTGGTGAAAGGGATTGTCGAGGGCGCCGTGCATGGCAGCGAGACGACTCCTGCCAATTCCGCTGCCGTCGCGACGGCGGGCAACGCTCAGGCCAGCGCGGCCGGCAGCGGCCGGCAGCTCGTATCGATCGATGTCGCCGGTCGCTTGGCCGGACTTCGCAACCTGGCGAACCGGATCGGATCGGAGGCGAGCTCAGCGGAAGGCGCCACCGCGAGCGCAACCGCCACGCAGCCGGGCGCCGCCACGACCCCGGCCGTGAGCCGCTGGGGCGGCGGCCCGCAGCTTGACCTGAGCGGTCTCGGAGAGGAAATTCAGGGCGTGGTGCTCAACGATACCAAGGGGCTCACGGCGAGTATTCAGGAGATCACTCGCAACCGGATCAGCAACACCGTGATCAATCAGGCCAATGACCGGCATATCGATATCGAGATGAACATACAGGTCGACGTCAAGAACTTCAGTCAGTTCAGCGAGTCACTGCGGAATGGCTTCCTGAATCAACGGCTGGCGAATCAAAACTTCTAACGACGTCTTGCTGGACCTTCGCAGAGCGGCAAGCCACGAGCCTGCCGCTCTTTTTTATGGTCCGCTTTTTTAATGGGCCGATGGCGGCCTCCCTGCTCAGAATACGCCGACCGCGAACGGCACACGCAAGCCGAGGATTACATCCGGAGCATCCGCGGTGACCCCCACCTCGACATTGACGTTGACCTGGGAACGCGGTGAGAGTGCGTAGTTGAACCCCAGCAACAGAGCGCCCACGATCAGACGATCGGATTTGAATGTGACGCCGTCGATCTCGGTACGGGTGGGGAAGATATAATCGTTCTTGTAGCCGAGGTTGAAAGACGTTTTCTGATTCATGGCGTAGGCCATGCCGAAACTCATGCGGAACGCATCGCCGGGATTCACATCGCCGATGCGCCGCGCGTTATCTTCCACGCCTATGGTCTTGTTCACCGCGCCCTGCAGGTTGAACAGGTAGCCGACGTTGGCGAAATACACGGCGGGATCGGAGGGCAGCAGGAATGTCAGGCTCGGCTCGACGCCATGGAAGCCGGACCCCGTGGCCAGCTCGGTGGGCAGGCCTTGCGCATCACGGCTGACATCGAAGGGGCCGGTGCCGGTGGTCGACTTGTAGCGCAGGTTGGCCACGACGAAAGGCCAGCCCTTGAGCCCCTGGTTGATCTGATAGTGCAGGTAGCCCTCCACATCGCCGAGGCCCGCATTTTCGCGCGTACGCTCCTCCTGTGCATCCGGAGAGCTATTATCGAGCGAGACGAGAGTGAGCGAGCTTTTCTCACGACGGTAGATGTAGGGCACCTTGAGTCCCACCTCGAAGCGATTGGTCAAGCCCAGGCGGAAGTTCAACGCGGCCTCGACGAGATCCCGGTCCGTATCCTCGGCATTGATTAGGCCGATCAGAAGCGTGTCCAAAACCGAGACGCCGTTGAAGTTGAAACGGTTGACCTGGGCCGTCGAGGTCATAAGCGAAGGTGTCACGATCAGCGTGCCTTTGGGCGTCAGCACGCCTCCCAGCTGCGGTAGCACCTGTACCTGCGGGCGCACCTGCTTTTGCTTGGGCGGCGCCTGACCGACCGGGCGTTGCGCGGCCTGCGGCTGTTGCCCGCCCTTCGCTTGGGCCAGCTGCAATTGAAGCCGCGGCGCCGCGTGCGGGTTTTCGCTGGCGTCCTGCGCCGCGGCCCCCCCGGAGACCAGTGCGGTAATGAGGCCTAGACAAGGCCAAGCGATTTTTTTTCTGGACATGGAATCAAGCCTCTTATTGTACGGAGTGGCCCTGCGTGCCGATCAGGCATGAGGCTTCACTAATCGGTCCGCGAGCCTCGATAACGACACGCTCACCACCCTCACCCCGAAACGCGGCGGCTTGGTCCCGATAATCCACACCCCCCGAGACGACCCGAACCGCCAAGGGCGGCGCGCCTGCGCACGCCGAGCCACACAGGTCCGCATCACCACTGGCGCGCGAACCCGTCCCAACACGGCCGAACTTCACGTCTGCCGTTGCCTGCCTCGCCGCAGGCAACGGCGCCGCTCTCAATGCCACGGGCCGGTAACGACTCGCGCTGTGCAGCGAGCGCTACTTCCTGCCGATCGAGACGCTCTGATAGCGGTCGAACGACATCGCGCCGAGCGAATCGCCCACGTCGTTCTCCACGAGCGCACGGGGCTTGGCGCCACCCCGACCCGGTTCATCCCATAAAATGATGCTCAGGTTCACAGAGGGCGCTACGCCAACGCCACCCCGGCCGCGAATGGTGCTCAGCGCCTTGTGATCCAGCGCCTCGGATTGAAAATGCACTGGTGGCGCGTGGGTCGCGCCGTCGCCGGCCTGGATAGAGCGCTCCGCAGCGACGCTCTGCAGCGCTGGCCCCGCTGCGGCGCTGATAAGCACCACGGCGGTGCAACGAAGCAACCATCGCCATCGATAACGCCGTCGCAGCGGCACCTTCTGAGCTCTCGTATTCACTGCGCCGTCCTCACTCAATACCCATTAAAAAATAAAGCAAGCTGTATGCCTAAGTTGTTAGCGAGCTGAATTTAGCGTCTTTTCTCCAATACAAGCCGACCGAGGGCACTCGCAAGTGTAACGATGGCTAAACACCCACCGCTTTTGGCTCACCAGCGGATGCCGTATTTCTCCATCAGTCGGTACAGCGTCACTCGCGAGACATCGAGGCGACGGGCCGCTCGCGATACATTCCCGTCCGTCTGACGCAGCGCACCGATGATGGCCGCCCGCTCGGCGCCGTCTCTCGCTTCGACGAGCGTCAGGTTCCGTCTGATGCCCTGGCGCCGCTCCAATCCGAGGTCGACCGGGGTAATTAATCGCTTGTCACACAATACAACGGCGCGGCGTACCCGGTTGATGAGTTCGCGCACGTTGCCCGACCATAAATGCTGCTTTATTGCCTCCAGCGCCTGCTGGCTGAACCCTTTCACCACGGGACTGCGCTCGGCGGCGAACCGGTTGAAAAAGAACCAGGCCAGCAACTCGACGTCGTCCTCGCGATCGCGCAGGGGCGGCATGTGCAAGCGCAATACGTTCAGGCGAAAATAGAGGTCTTCGCGGAACCGGCCCTTCTCCGAGACGGCCTTGTCCAGGTCCATGTGCGTCGCCGCGATCACTCGCGCATCCACCGTGATCGGCTCTCTGCCGCCCACCCGCTCGATCGTCTGCTCCTGGAGGAAACGCAGGAGATTGACTTGCATGTCGAACGGCAGATCGCCGATCTCGTCCAGAAAGATGGTGCCGCCGTGCGCCGCCTCGATGCGGCCGATTTTACGCTGGTGGGCGCCGGTGAACGCCCCTCGCTCGTATCCGAACAGCTCCGATTGAATGAGGCCGCCCGGTAGCGCTCCGCAGTTGACCACCACGAAGGGCCCATGGGCTCGCCGGGAGCGTTCGTGAATGGCGGCGGCGGCTAGCTCCTTGCCGGTACCGCTCTCCCCCTGGATGAGCACCGGGGCGTCGACTGAGGCCATCTTGCGGATCGATTTGAACAGCTCCCGCATGACCGGACTGCCGCCGACCATCGCGTACTCGCCTTGCTGACCTTCGCTGGGCAGGGCGGGGGTCTTCAGCGCCGCCATGCCGTAGGCATGGCCCAGGGAGAGCGCGAGCCGGTCGAGGTCCAACGGCAGGGTATGATAATCGAAGAAGATCTCGTGGATCATGCGCCGCAACGAGCTGCGCTCCAGCGATACCCGGTCGAGCAAAGCCACCCATGCCATCTGTTTGCCGCACAGGAGCATGTCCTCACATGCGGCGAGCTTGCCCTCCGGCTCTTCGAGCCGGGCCAGGCCCACTTTGAAATCAGCGCGCTCGATGAGTTCGCGTGCCTGATCGGTGCTCGTTGCCGTATGAATATCCCACTGCTCTCCCAGCCCCCTCAGGCCATGGAACTCGCCGGATCCGTCCCCGTCAAGGTAAAGCAGTTTTCGTTTTTCCATTGCAAGCCCCCACATCCCCAAACGCGCGGCGCTTATTGATGCGTTGCAACGGCCGCGCACTGTGATCCCCTTAACAATTCTAGCACCAACTCACCTCACATCATCGATTCTCCTGCTGCGCTGTGTCGCCGTGCGACTCCACGCACCGCTTCGCGACCGCCAAAAGCGCCCCCGACGCTCGATTCGCCCCCCTGGCGAAAATTCGTCGACCCCACGATTGGGATGGTCATCCTTTAGGCTAGTGGTCAGGGTTGCTATCCTCTAGGCTAAAAAGACGATCGCGGCGCAGATAATTAAGAAGGGCTATGGCCTCGCCTTCGCGCGGGCGCCGTTGGCACACTTGTGCTGCCCGCACAAGTTCTGTATAGAACGCGGGAGTCAGGAGTTCCTGGCGAGTGATGGGAGGTCGCGCCAAAGCGGTGGATGCTCGCTAACCAAGGGTGTCGTCCGCTGACGAGTGGAGCGAAATGAGCTACTGCGTGCGGATAGACAACACCGAACTCGAGTTCACCGTCAATCCCGGCGAATCGATACTCGATGCCGCGCTGCGCGAAGGAATGGCATTTCCGTTCAACTGCCGCAGCGGCACCTGCGGGACTTGCGCCGGACGGGTGATCGAGGGCGAAGTCGCTTATCCGGAAGGACGGACTTCGGCGATGCCAAGGGCGGAAGCCCTCGGTCGAACCTTGTTCTGCCAGGCGCGGCCGCTTACGGATCTCGTCGTCGAGTTTCCGAAGCCGCTGCCCGAGCCATCCATAGAGCCACGCAAGCTGCCCTGCCGCGTCGCGCGCATCGAGGATTTGTGCCACGACGTGCGCCGGCTTTATCTGCGCATGCCGGGCGAGGAGCGCTTAGAGCACTTTGCAGGCCAGTACATCGATATTTTGCTCCGCGGTGGCCGCCGACGCAGTTTTTCCCTGGCCAATGCGCCGCACGACAACGACCTGCTGGAACTGCACATACGACGCGTGCCCGGCGGTGAGTTCACGAGCTACGTCTTCGATAAGATCGAGCCGGAGGCGCTGCTTCGCTTCGAAGGCCCGCTGGGCGATTTCTACCTGCGCGAAAGTTCGCCGAACCCGATTCTGATGATGGGCGGAGGCACCGGCTTCGCTCCTTTGAAGGGCATGCTCGAACACGCTTTCCACACCGGTATCGAACGCCCGATCCACTTGTATTGGGGCGCGCGAAGCCGGCGCGATCTCTATCTCGACACACTGCCTCGGCGCTGGGCGCAGGAGCACGAGAACTTCCAGTACACGCCCGTGCTCTCCGAACCCAGCGCCGAGGATAACTGGCCCGGGGCGACCGGTTTGGTCCACAACGTACTCTTGGAAAACTATCCGGACCTGGACGATTTCGACGTGTACATGAGCGGCCCGCCGGGACTGATCGAAGCGGCACTGCATGATTTCGTCCAGCACGGACTGGACCCGGATCATCTCTACTATGATTCCTTCGATTACGCCGCCGACTCACTGCCCGATGACGAAACCTGACGCCAAGCGCCGGCGGTAGCTGCCCGCTCTCTCCCAGTGAGGCGCGCAAGCATTGCGTGGCAATGCTGAAGCCCGCAGGCAGTCGAGCGACGCTTGCACGCAAGGCGTCCCGTGCCCGCTCCTTTGCGAAGGCTCGTTGGCGCAAAACAACAACAAACAAGGAGAGGCAATGAGCGCATCGATTGCCACCTGGAGGAAATTCCGGCCGGGCTTAGCACTCCTGCTCACATTGCTCGCCGGCTGTGCGGCCAACCCGGCGCGGCAGGATGTGTACGACCCGCTCGAGTCGATGAACCGAAAAACCTTCCAGTTCAACGAACAAGTTGATTACTACGTGCTCGAACCCCTCTCGAAGGCTTGGACGTTCATCACACCCGGCGCCGTGCGCGAGGCAATCGGCAACCTCTTCGACAACCTGGCCTACCCGGGCGTCGTGGTCAACGACATCCTGCAGGGCAAAACCGCCGATGCCGGACAGGATCTGCTGCGCTTTACGCTCAACTCCACGGTGGGAATCGCTGGTCTGTTCGATCCCGCCACTCATCTGGGGCTGCGCGCCCACCGCGAGGACTTCGGACAGACGCTCGCCGCCTGGGGGAGCGGACCGGGGCCGTATCTGATTCTCCCCGTGCTGGGACCTTCGAATGTCCGAGACGCGTCGGGCCTGCCGGCGGATCTATATTCCAACACCCTGACCTTCATCGTCTCCTCGACCGCCTTTCGCGCGGGACTGTCCACATTGCAGGCAGTTAATACCCGGGCGCAGCTGGACAAGGCCGTGCGCATCAGCCGCGAAGCCTCGGTGGATCGCTACGCCTTCATTCGCTCCGCCTACCAGCAGCGGCGCTTCAATGTTATCTACGACGGCAACCCGCCGCTCGAGGAACTCTACGACGAGTCCCTGTTCCAGGAACTCCCGCCCACCGAGGAGGAGGACACCACCGAGGGGGTCAACGAACCGCCGCCAGCAAACGATCGATAAGGCGCCTTGCATGCCCCGCGTATCCGGCGCCGAACAGATTCAAGTGATTGAGCACGTGATAAAGCTGATAGAGATCCCGGCGTAGCTCATAGCCGGGGTCAAGCGGCCATGCCGCCTGATAGGCCCGATAGAAGCTCGCGCCAAACCCTCCGAACAACTCGGTCATGGCAAGATCCGTTTCACGGTCACCGAAATACACGGCGGGGTCGTAAATCACCGGCGCTCCCTGGGCATCGAACGCGGCGTTTCCGCCCCACAAATCGCCGTGCAGCAACGAAGCGACCGGCCGATGATCGGCGAACAGGGCTGGCAGCGCCTCCAACAATCGGTAACCTGTCTGCGTCAGCGCGCCGCCACGGCCATTACGCTCGGCCAGTGCGAGCTGAAAACCAAGCCGATGCTCGCCATAGAACGTTGCCCAATCATCCGACGGCTGGTTGATCTGGGGCGTCGAGCCGATGGTGTTGTCACGCTCCCAACCGAAACGCGGCCGGCTCATCCGATGGATCGCCGCCAAGCCAGCCCCGAGCCGCTCCTCCCCGCCTTTTCCAGCACGGGCGAAGTCAATGTGCTCGAGAACCAGGTAAGCGGTAGCCCCACTGGTGCCGCAACAGATCGGCATTGGCACCCGAAGCGCACCGGGTTGCGCCAGCAACCGCAGACCGGCGGCCTCCGCCTCGTACATCTGCAAGCTTGCCGGCGCATCATTGAGCTTGACGAAGTAGCGTGCCTTACCGTCGCCGAGAACCGCCGTGCGGCTGATGCCGCCACCGGTGATAGAGCCCTCCGCGCCAGCACGCACGGGCGAGCCGGTGGCACGCTCGATGGCGGCGTTGATATCATCCCACGGACTCATGAGAGAAAACGCACTGTATCCGGCGAGTTGGCGCTCTTGAGGCGCTCGCGTAACGGGCTGCGGCGGGGGAAATGCGCACGCAGAAACTCCATCTGGTCCGCCAGGATCCGCCGCCCCTGCAGGTACACATACTCGGCATGCGTAGGAGTGAAAGGAACGGCCAGAAGCTGCATACCGGCCTCCTCCGGCCGGCGATTGCCTTTGTGGCTATTGCAGTGCTTGCAGGCCGTGACCACGTTGTTCCAGCTATCCTCGCCTCCCCGGCTGATCGGTCGCACATGATCCCTCGAGAGGGCGGACTGTCGCTGACGCTCTCCGCAGTACATGCACAGAAAGTCGTCACGGCGGAACAGCGTGGCATTGTTCAAAGGGGGCGTGTATCCTGGGCGGCCTTTCATCGAAGCCTGAACCGAGCCGTCCGTGGCGATAATGGAGTTCACTTCGATGACGCTGCGCCGACCGGTCGCCGCATTGAAGCCGCCGTGAATACGGTATAGCAGGCGGCCACAACTGTAAGCCACCTGTTCAAGGTAGTAGAGGCGCACGGCACCCTGGTAGCTGATCCATTCCAGCGGCATACCCGAGATATCGGTGCGCAGGATGTCATGTTGAAGGCTAAGCACGGTGACTACCCTTTATCCACGCCCGATCGACCCGGTGTCCGAGCGCGGCTCACAGCACAATTTATTTCACAGATGCACGTCACAGCGCAACTCCCACCGGAGTCGGGCGATGCGCGACGGACAACGACGACAACGCGCGCGACTAAGCTTAGGCATTTTTCATCTTAATCAGAATAACGCATTGAGTTGGGTGCCCGGTGATGATCCGCCTATACTTGCCGATCCTGTCCGTCGCGCGAGCGGGCCGGGCGGCGGGCACGGAAAGCCGCCGGCGGATCGGGCGTTCGCGAAGCGCTTACGGATAAGTGCTGCCGCCTGGGCGCCATGGCGCCGGCTTTGCCAGAACAGACCGTAGCCGAATCGAAATGGTAGAAAATCAACGGCAAACGAACGCATGCGGCGCGGTCGTTTTGGCCTGGCCGGTAGCCCGATGCTCGCCGGCCGACTCGCTGCGAGGCTCGTCCCCGCATGCCTACCATCATCCGCAGTCCGATGGTACGCGTTCCCCCCGGCCGCTGACAAAGCGCAAGCGGTGCCCGCCCCCTGGGCGAGCCCCATGGCTGAGGCGGGCGCGACGCCTGCCATCGCGGGCATGGGCGGGACGCACTGCCGCAAACAATAAAATCGTCCGGTGACGATATACCCTCCTCGACGAATGAGAACAGGCGGGAGAGCACAATGACGTTAACTTTAGGTGTGCCCAAAGAGTCAGCCTCCGGCGAGCGCCGTGTCGCGCTTGTCCCCAGCGTGGTCAGGCAACTCGACAAGCTGGGCGTAAAGACCCTGCTGGAAAAGGGTGCCGGGGAGAGCAGCGGCTTTGAGGACGCCGACTATGAAGGGGTTGAAATCGTCGGCGCCGATGCGCTCTATGCGCAGGCCGAGATCGTGCTCAAGGTTCAGCCACCGACCGTTGGTGAGGCGGGCAAGATAAAAACAGGCGGCGTGCTGCTCGGCTTTCTCGCGCCGCATACCGGCGACAGCCGACTCAAGAAGCTGCTTGATCGCAAAGTGAGCGCTTTCGCCATGGAGCTTGTCCCACGCATTACGCGTGCGCAATCCATCGACGCCCTGTCGTCCCAGGCCAGCATTGCTGGCTACAAAGCCGCCTTGTTGGCCGCGAGCTTGTGTCCGCGCCTCTTTCCCATGCTGACTACGGCGGCCGGGACGATCCGCCCAGCCAAGGCCCTGGTCATCGGCGCCGGCGTCGCCGGACTGCAGGCGATTGCCACCACCAAGCGCCTGGGCGCCATCACCGAAGCCTATGACGTACGCGGGGCGACCAAGGAACAAGTGGAGTCGCTGGGCGCCAAATTCCTCGACACCGGCGTGAAGGCCGAGGGCGAAGGCGGCTACGCGCGGGAGCTCACGGCGGCCGAGAAGGAGCAACAGCAGGAAGTGCTCGCGGCTCGGATCGCCCAGGCGGATGCCGTGATCTCGACAGCGGCGATACCGGGACGCCCAGCGCCGAAGATTATCGACAAGGCGACGGTAGAGCGGATGAAGCGCGGCTCGGTGGTCATCGATCTGGCTGCGGAGAGCGGAGGCAACTGCGAGCTCACCCAGGCGGGCAAGCAAATCGACCACCGCGGGGTCGTGATCTACGGGCCGAAGAACATCACCAGCACTGCCGCCACCCACGCGAGCGAAATGTACTCGCGGAATCTCTACAACTTGCTCGTGCTGATGGTAAAGGACGGCGAACTGCGCCTCGACTGGGAGGATCAGGTCATCGCGGACACCTGCCTCACCCACGCAGGCGAGATCCATCATGCCCCAACCCGGACGCGCCTGGAAGGAGGCAGTAAATGATCGAAGGCTTGATTGCGCTATGGATATTCATGCTGGCCGCGTTTACCGGTTATGAAGTGATCGCCCGCGTGCCGGTGATCCTGCATACCCCGCTGATGTCGGGATCGAATTTCGTCCATGGCATCGTGCTTGTCGGCGCTATGGTGGCGCTCGGCGGAGCCGACAGCGCATCCGAGCAGCTGATCGGCTTCATCGCCGTCATCCTGGCGGCGGGCAACGCCGTCGGCGGTTACGTTGTAACCGAGCGCATGCTCGAGATGTTCAAAACCAAGGACGAGCAGAAGAAGAAAGGGGGGCAAGAATGAGCACTTTCGTGCAGCTGTGCTATTTCGTGGCCGCGGTCTTGTTCATCCTCGGCTTGAAAGGCATGAGCTCGCCCACGACGGCCCGAAAGGGCATCGTCTGGGCCGGGATCGGCATGGTGATCGCCACCGTTGCCACCTTCTTCCACCCGGATTTGCACCATGCGGTCAACTACCTGCTCATCATCCTCGCAATTGCCATCAGCGGCGCGCTCGCATGGTGGTCGGGCAAACGCGTGCCGATGACCGACATGCCGCAGATGGTGGCGCTTTACAACGGCATGGGCGGCGGCGCCGCGGCCGCCATTGGAGCCGTGGAGCTGTTCCGCGCGGTTGGCCGGATCGGCACGGACTTGACCGGCCGCGGCGCACAGGCCGCCGAGCAGCTCGCCGCGAATTCGAGCGTGAATCTCGCGCAGGCACAGCAGATGGTCGACGAACGGGGTTACGTCGGCGCGATGCTCGGCGCCGACCATGCCGCGCTCGGTATCACCGGTGCGCTCATCGGCACCGTCGCCTTTTCCGGCTCGCTGGTGGCCTGGGCGAAGCTCGACGGACGCTTGCATCGCAACCGCCTCTTGCCGGCGCAGCAACTGGTAAACATCGGCGTCTTCGCCCTGGCCGTGCTGTTTGCGATCCTCAGCTATTTCACCGACGGCCTGACGGTAATCATCGTCTTCCTGGCGCTCGCCCTGATCTTCGGTATCTTTATGACCGTCCCCATCGGCGGCGCCGACATGCCCGTGGTCATCTCACTTTTCAACGCCCTGACCGGCCTTGCCGTGGGCTTCGAGGGTTACTTGCTGGGCAACCCGGCAATGATCATTGCCGGCACGGTCGTGGGCGCTGCCGGCAGCCTGCTCACCCAGCTGATGGCCAAGGCGATGAACCGGCCATTGACGAACGTTCTGTTCAGCGGGTTCGGCACCACGGCGGTGGAGGCGGGCGGCGGCCCGCAGGGCGAGATGAAGGCGATTCAGGCCGAGGACGCGGCCATCATGATGGCTTACGCCAATCAGGTCATCATCGCGCCCGGTTACGGCATGGCCGTTGCGCAGGCACAACACAAGGTCTGGGAGCTGGTGGAATTGCTCCAAGAGCGGGACATCACCGTCAAATTCGCCATTCACCCCGTGGCGGGCCGCATGCCGGGTCATATGAATGTGCTGCTCGCCGAGGCCGGCGTCCCCTACGATCTGATCTACGACATGGAAGAGATCAACGCCGAATTCAGCCGCACCGACGTGGCCATCGTGATCGGTGCCAACGACGTGGTAAACCCGGCCGCCAAGGATGACCCCTCGAGCCCGATTTACGGCATGCCGATCCTGGATGTGGCCGAGGCAAACAACGTGATCGTAGTCAAACGCGGCAAGGGCAAAGGCTTCTCCGGCGTGGAGAATCATCTGTTCTTCGCCGACAATTGCCAGATGCTCTTCAATGACGGCCAGAAAGCCGCCGGCGAGCTCATTCAGGTGCTCAAGAAGCTCTAGGTACACCGGTCGCCATGTCTGCCGATGCCGAGCGCTCTATCGATGACGAGGCCCAACGGCTCTGGGAGTTCGCGCTGACTCTCTACGAGGTCGATTCGGTCAAGCAGGCTTGCTTCAGCATTCAGGCCCGTTATGGACTGAGCATAAGCCTCCTGCTGAGTACCGTCTGGGCCGGAGCCAACGGCTACGGTCGGCTCGGCGCAACCGAACTCGAAACCGCCATTCGCCGCGCCATGGAGTGGCACCGGGAGATCATCGAGCCGTTACGCGCCCTGCGCCGGCGTCTGCGTCAGCACCCGCCACAGGGTCTGGAACGGCGCACGGAGCGCCTTCGTCACCGCTTGCTGGAGCAAGAGCTGGAGGCGGAGCGGATCGAGCAACGTTTGTTCATCGAGGATTTCCCGCCGGGGCGTCCGGCGGCTCCGGCGGAGGAGCGTTGGCGGGACGCCGCGGCCAATGCCGCTTTGTTCACCCGCAAGAGCTGCCCGCAGCCGGAGCCTCAGGCGTTGGAGGCGCTGGGGCGGATCCTGCAGACGACCTTTCCCGACGTACCGGCCGCCGGGCTCGCACGCGAAGCCGAGGCCGTCTGGCAGGTCGGTTAGCGCAACGCCCCCTGCCGCAGCAAACGCCACAGGACGCGCCAACCGAACAGCAGCGGATAGCGGCGCTGAAGCGGTGTCAGCTCCAGAGCCGCGCCGCTGTGCCGCGCGAGTTTCCAGGCGAGATAATCGATTCCGTTGTCGAACGTGAGCATCGATTTCATCAACCGCAGCACGCTCAGCACCCGCCCCTGTGCCCGTCGCATGCGCCAGGCCCAACGACGCGAGCGCCGCGCGCGCGGGGGCATTCGATTGATATAGGCATCCTCGCCCACCGCCGCCAGCCACGACAGCCCGGAGGCGGCCGCGGCCGTGCGCCGACGGTAATCCCCCAGGGCATGATGCACCAGTTCAGCGGCGCGCCCCGGCGATTCCGGGCGCAGCTCGGCGGCGTAACTCAATGCCAATGCCCGCAGCCAGCATGTTTCGCTGTCGAAGCGCTCCGGCAGACACGGCAGCGCACACTCGAGCAGGGTCATCACGGCAGCGGCCAAGGAGCGCTCGATGCGTACCCGGGCCGTCGCGTCCCGCGCATAAACCAGATAGACGGGCTGAGCGAAGCGGCCCCAGACGTAGGAGTGAAACCACTGCGTCGTACCCCGTTCCAAATCTTCCAACGAGAGCACCGCGCACTTGGCCCGCAGCGTCGCACCATCGGAATCGGCGAATTCGTGGTAGAAGACATTCGGCGGCAGCAGGGCATTGAGCCAACGCAGCAGGTGAGCGTCGTAAACCGCCCGGTAGGCGTCGACCACCACGTACAGATCCACCAGACCCGCCGTGGGCTGCTCACTGCGCAGGCAGGAGCCGTACAAGATCACGCCTGCCACGCCCGGGCCGAAGCGCGCGCGCATGCGCTCACTGAGCCAATGCAGCGCCGCCGGGACGGGTCGGGCGCTCTGCGCTGCCACCTCCGTGATCAGGGCGGTGGGAGGTGCGGGGTTGGCACACCCCCGCTGCATGAATCCGTAGCGCATCGGCGAATGCTCCAGGCTCGTCAGAACGCGAGAAACGCTACCCGCTCACCCTGCGAGACGCGCAGCGCCCCCGCGTCTGCATCGACCCGGAAACGCTCGCCGTCCAGCACGAAACCGCCCTCGACGCCGAGCGACAAGGTATTGATATTATGACTGAAATAGCCATCCTGCTCACGCGGACGCAGGCCACGGCCGCCGCTGAGCACGAACGGCAGGGAGCGCAACAAACGCGCTGGCCGATAGCGGATTGCCGTGTAGTGCAACGGCGCCGGTTCGAGCCCCCAATACGGCCTGGATCCGAGTAGCAGGCGCTCCAGGCCGCTGACGAGAACCAGAAGGTACTCCCCCACCTGCACGGCGCCCTCGTCCACGCTGAGGCTCAGCCGGGCCGGCTTGATCCAGGACTGGCTGGGTCGCGCTACCGAGAACAGCATCCGGGCAAAGGCAAGACCGGGCCCGAATGCGCTTCCGGCACGTATTGCAGCGATGCGTCGATGGAAATACTCCACCCCCGTGTGAATGGCGCCGGCGCCGAAGAACATGCCGTGGACTGGCGCCCGGCCGGCCCCGGCCACCCGCAGCACCGGGCGATCGCGGCGCAGCGGACCGCCGCGGGTTCCGGCAAGCCAGGCGCCGATGCAGCGCAATGCCTGGCGGGGTGCCGCCCGCGCGCCCACATCGGCCGCCGACATGTTTGTCGTGCCACCAGCGACTACCATCAGGCGCGGCGGACTCCCTTTGGGTCCTTCCGGCCCCAGAAGATACGTGAGAGCCGCCTGTAGCGTACCATCACCGCCATTGATGACCAGCAACTCGGCGCCTGCGGCGAGCAGGTCCTGAAGTCCCTGCGCCGTTGCGATCGGGTCAACCGCTTCTCGATAAATAGCGCCCGGCAGCCGCCGCGCCTCTTCACGCACTTGCTGCAGGCAACGCCGATTACGCCCGCTGTGGGGGTTGCACAGCACACCCACCCGCCGAGGCAGTTCAAGATCGGCTTCGCGCGCCGGTGTGGGTGTCATGGCGCTGCCCCGATCGCACCCAAAGCGGGTGGGCACAGCGCCGTCGCCGTACGAACCCATCAGCGCCTCCCGGTGCTGCGGCGAAGTGCGACCAGTGCCACGAGCAGCAGCGCCACCGCGGGTCCCAGGGCGATCAGCGGCGGGCTCAGCGCCAGCAACAGACCGACGTTGGCGATGAGCTGATCGACGAGGTACACACCCAAGCCGACAATGCCACCGAGCACGACCCGGCTGCCGATGCTGGCGCCGCGTGGGGTACCAAGGCTGAAGGGCACCGCCAGCAGGATCATCGCGGCGGTCGTTACGGGCAGTCCCAACTTCTGCCATAACATGAGGGCGTATACCGCCGATGGCTGCCCGGTGTCACGCAGATAGCGCACGTAGCCATAGAGCTGCACCGGCGAGAGGCTCTCGGCCGGCATCTCCAGCAATGCGATCTGAGCGGGGGTCAGAAACGGGCGCCACGCCATGCTAGCGCGCTGCGCGGTCACCGGTATGCCGTCCTCGAACGCTTTAACGAGCACGGCGCGCAACCGCCAAGGGGCGCGATGGTGGATCTCGGCATGGTCGGCGTAAACATATCGAAGGAGCTGTCCTTCATCATTGAACCGGAAAATCTCAACACCCGCGGGTATGCGCCCCAGGCGCAAGCTGCCGATGCGGATAACCCGTTCGCCGCGCCGCGCCCAGAGCGCCGCGCCGTCCTCGAGCTTGGCGTCATTGCCTCCGCTGAGCGCTTCGGAGCGCATCCCGAAAGCGCGCTGCTGTAGAGGCGAGGCGACGAACTGGTCGGTCAGCGCCAACAGCAGAACGAATAAAATGCCGGATTTGAGCGCGGCAAGGGCGATACGCCCCGGTGAAACGCCTACCGAGCGCAGCGCGGTGAGCTCCCGGTGGCTGGCCAGGGCGCCGAGGGCAACGATGCTCCCCAACAGCGCGATGAACGGCCCCAGCTCGATCAGTCGCCTTGGCAACATAAGCCCGACGTAGGCAAACGCCAGCGCGACTCCGTATCGGCCCTCTCCGCTCGCATCCAGCTGCTCCACGAGGTCGACGAAGCTGAACAAAGGCAGCAATACCGCGGCCGCCACTACGAAGCCCGCGGCCACGGCGCGCATGAGGTAGCGCTCCGCCGTTTTCATACGCGGGCGTGCCGACGCGGTTTGACTTCGCCGCGCGCCAGGATGACAAGTACGAGGAGCATGGCCGCATTGATCCACCAGATACCGGGTATGGCGCCCACCACGCCATGCTCGACCCACGTTCGCGCCAAGCCGCTGGCATTGTAGATCAAAGCGTAAACGAGCGCGGCAAGCAGAATCTTCGAGAATCGGCCGCCGCGCGGTGCCGTGCGACTCAGCCGCACGCCGAACAGCGCGAGCAGTACGGTGGTCAGGGGGCGGGAGAGCCGCCACTGCAGTTCGGCAAGCTCTCCGGTTTCCTCCGAGCGCGCCAGGGTGGCCGTGGAGGCCGCCTTGCGCTTGTAACCCACCACCGGCTGCGGCTGCGCCATACGCAGCGAAAGCTCGCCAAAGCGCAGTATTTGATCCCGACTGCCTCCCCGGTCGAGCAAATAGGCCGTACCCTCACGCAAGAGCAGCAGCGACTCACCCTCATGCCCGCCCGGGCGCTGCCGTGCTTGCCGCGCCTTTATCACTCGAGTGGTCTCTGCCGTACGTTCATAAATCAATACGTCGTGCAGCAGGCCGCGTTTGCTGTCGACGGCGCGGGCGAGGATCATCCGCCCGGTTTCCGAATCCACGTAGAAGCGCCCGGCACGCAGGCGTTCCAGAGGAATCTCGATATGCGCGCTCGCCTCGGCCTGATAAGCTTGCTGGTAGGCCCACGGTCGCCCGAATAACGAGAGCACCCCAACGGCGAGCGCCACCGGCAGCGCGATAACCAAGACCGCCCAGTACACGCGCAGCGGGCTCACTCCCACGGCGTTCAGGATGGTCATCTCCTGATCGTTGTATACTCTGCCCAGCCCGATCACCACCGAGGCGTACAGCGCGACCGGCACGAGAACCTCCAGGGCAATCAGTGTGCGAAATGCCACGATCAGAGCGATCGCCTGCATCCCGAGCGTTTCGCTGAGCGCGTCCGCGAGAAAACGCGCGGTCGTGTAGCTCGCAAAAATGAAGCTCAGCATGCCGACCACGGCGACCAGCGGGCGTCGTATCTCAGCCATCAGATAACGTTCGATGAGCAACACCGGTAATGCACCTTAGAGCATGGCTGGTTGCGCGCGGCGGGAAGCCGCCCAAGGGAGCGCAAGCCGTGGTCCGAGGCGCCTTCGCGTCGCTTGCCGCCTCGCGAATCCGCCGCTGCCGTTACACCCTACGGGCCCTCCGTCTGCCGGCGCTCGCTCAGAATCGCCTCGGCAAGGTGGCGGTCGGCCGGCGTATCGACGTCCACCGCGGCCTCCGGGTAGGGTAGAATCACGGCCCCAATCCGCACCCCCAGCCGGCTAGAGAGCTGCTCGAGCGCTTGCTCCAGCGTGAGGCAACCCAGGGCGTAGCGCGCCACGCCGCGCCAACCGAGCAAGCGCGTGACAATTCGCCAAGGCCGCTTGCGCTGGCGTTCGACATCGAGCCAGAGTTCCGCCAGTCGCCTCGCCTTGGGGCTCAAGAAGGCATACAGGTTACAACCGCAATACGGCCCACCCCGCAAGCGAATCGCGGTGCGCCGGGCGCTCGGGAAACGCGCCGCCACGCTCCGCTGCTCCGCCACCGCGACCGCCAGATCCCAGCCACCAGCCCGGGCTCGCTCGAGAAAAAAGCGGATGATCGGCGCGCTGAGCAATGCATGGTCCGCGGTCGTGAGCAGCGTGATGCGCTCCGCCGGTAGCGCATCCAGCCCTTGGAGTGCGCTCGCACTCGGCGAGGCCGCACACGGCAGCCACTCGACACGCGGTGCCGCGAGCAGTTGCTGCAATACCGGCGTGCATTGTATTACTCCCCGCGGCGGACCACAGAGTACGATACGATCGATCAGCGCACTCTCCCACAGCGCCTGCAGCACGCGTTGCACCATGGGTGTCCCGGCAACCGGAACGAGCGCCTTGCACGGCACGCCGGCCGCTTCGGCCACCGCGTCCGGGCGAGTGCGGTCGCCGGCCAGGACGACGGCGGCCACGCGCTGCGCTCTCGGGTCAGCCATGATCCGTGGGGCGCGTCGGGATTGCCGGGGCCGACGCCCCGGCGACCTGGCTTGGCAGCGGCTGAATGGCCTTGCGGTATAACCGGTAACGCTTGTAGGGCTTGGCGCCGATATTATTCAATATGTTGCGCATGCCCGCGTTATCCTCGAGGATCCACGACATCTCCACTTCCCGAAAACCCTTGGCGACGATACGCTCCCAGATCGCGGCAATCAGCGTCAGGGCGAGCGCTGGCCCGAGACGACTGAACTGATACCGTTTGCGCACGCCCATAAGCGGCACGCGCGCCGTCGCTGGATAGCGCACCTTCAGGCGCCAGAGCAGCTTCATCCAGCCAAACGGCATGAGACCGCCGCGCAGGTCACGAATCGCCTCGTTGAGGTTGGGCATCGCCACGATAAAAGCGGCGGGCTCACCGTCGACCTCGGCGATCTGGATCAGGTCGTAGGCCACGAACAATCGCAGATTGCTCCCCAGATCGCGGAACTCCGCGGCGGTAAACGGCACGAATCCCCAGTTCTCGGACCAGGCATCGTTGAAAAGATCACGTAAAATCTTCAGATCCGCCGCGAAACGCTCCCGGCCGATGGGACGTAAGCGAATCCGCGCTTGATGACGGGCCATCAGCCGGCGCATCGGCGCCGTGAACGACAATTCGCCCGGTGTCATCGAATAGGCGAGCAGATCCTTGATCGCGTTGAAACCCTGCTCTTCCAGCCGATCCGCATAATAAGGACGGGCATGGCCCATCATGAACAGCGGCGGACGATCGAAGCCCGCCACGAGCAGCCCGCACTCCTCGTTGATGGATAGGTTGTACGGGCCGATCATCTGGCGTGCCCCACGGCTTTGCAGCCAACGCTCGGCGGCAGCCGTCAAGGCTGTGAAGACTTCGGCATCATCCGCGGCTTCGATCATGCCGAAATAGCCGGTGTGATCGCCATGGCGCTGCTGATGCAGGCGATCCCATTGAGCCGTGATTCGTCCGACCGGATGACGGCCGCGCCACGCGACCCAGCCCTGCCAGTCCAGATGCTCGAAGACGGGATTGCGCCGTGATAGATGCTGGCGACGCTCGAAGCGTAAAGGCTCAATCCAATGCGGGTCGCTGTGGTAAAATTGTCGCGGAAGGCTCAAAAATGTGGCAAAATCACCACGTCGCTTCAGCGGTTGCACGACAATCGGCGAATCCCGACGCTCCTCAGGATCGCAACAATTTGCTATGGCGCGCGTTTCCATGGGCGGCAAACCCTCCGGCGCTCCGGCCCGAATGGTGCAAGGGCAGACCGGGCTCAGCTAGGTGCGATTGACGGTTAATCTCGAACTACGACCGAGCGTTGGAGGTCAATAATAATAAGCAGGCGAGACGCCCCATCCCCCGGTGACCATCTTAACTTGTTTTTCTACGATTGTTGTTTCATATTGATGTAGACTCTGAACTTCACGTAGATTCTCAAGTTCAGTAGACTGAATTGGAACTGCACTTTAACTCAAGGTGCCATGGAAGATCCTCGTTCAGTTCTGGACAAGCAGTGGCCCAATACAGCGGAGCGCAAGCACGGTACGCTGCATGCCCATGCATGGGAAGCCGAACGTCGGCAGAGGCTACTGCGGCCGAGAAGAATTATACCTTGCCCGCGCATCTCATCCGATTGGGCCCAATACGGCTACGCTAATATAGCCAACAGCTCGAGTGGTGAAACGCAGATCGAGGACAGCGACCGAGACAATTGTCGGGCACCGGATGTACGCTCTGGCGCACGCCGTGCCCGGCCAGTGGCCTTATGCGTGCGGCGGGCATTTACCAGCGGTCTCTTATCGCGGCCGCCTTACAGGATCACACGGGCTCACGCTGGCGAGCCCTGCATGGAGGCGGGCGGGAATCGCCGAGTCGCGGCCAACCGCCACTGCGACCGCAACGGTCGGAGAGCTAGGGACAAAGAAAGCGGAAGGTACTTGAATTGATTAACACGGCGACGCCAACAATCAATAATCAGCCCCTGCGCTGCGCGGATTTCCCATCGCTCGCGCAAGCGTTGGACTATGCCGCGCAGGGCGTTACTGGGTATAACTTCTATGACGGTCGCGGGCGGTTGCGAGCGGCGCTTCCATACGCCGAGTTGCGACGGCGCGCTCTGTCCACTGCCAAGCGCCTCCACGGGCTCGGACTGCAGCGGGGCGAACGCATCGCCCTGATCGCCGAGACCTGTCCCGAGTTCATGGAATTCTTCTACGCCTGTCAATACGGCGGTTTCGTCCCGGTTCCTTTGCCCATCACGATCAATCTCGGCAGCCGAGAGCGCTATATCGAGCGGCTGCGCGCCCTGTTGCGCAGTTGCAGCGCGGCGGCCGCCATGGCCCCGGCGGAGTTTCTTTCATTCCTTCAGGAAGCCGCCAACGGTCTGGAAATGCGGATGGTCGGCAGTCCCGAGGATTTCTATGCCATCGAGGAGCCGGCGGTAGCGCTTGAGCCCAGCGGTCCACCGGATGTGGCGTACCTGCAGTACACCTCCGGAAGCACGCGCTTCCCCCGCGGTGTGGTGATCACACAACAAGCGATCATGGCCAACCTCGCCGGGATTGTCGGTCCCGGGCTCGCCGTCCGCTCGGGTGACCGCTGCGTCTCATGGTTGCCTTTTTACCACGACATGGGCTTGGTCGGATTCGTTCTTGGCCCGCTGGCCTCGCAACTCTCCGTCGATTACCTCGGCACGCGAGATTTCGCCATGCGACCGCGCCAGTGGTTGTCCTTGCTCAGCAACAACCGGGGCACCATCGCGTTTTCGCCGCCGTTTGGCTATGACATCTGCGCCCGCCGCGTCCATCGCGCCGAGATCAACCGCTATGATCTCAGCGCTTGGCGAGTCGCGGGTGTCGGCGCGGAGACCATTCATGCCGAGACATTGGAGCGCTTTGCCGATTTTCTCGCGCCGGCCGGCTTCAATCGACGCGCTTTCCTGCCCTGCTACGGACTCGCCGAAAGCTCGCTGGCCGTTACCTTTGCCGCGCTCGAAGAGGGCATGTCGGTGGATCACGTCGACCGCAGGGCACTGGAGAGCGGCATGACCGCCAGCACGATGGCCTCGGGCGAGCGCGTGAGTGCCTTCGTGAATTGCGGACGACCTTTGCCCGGGCACGAGGTGATCGTACGCGACGACGACCAGAGGCCGCTGCCCCATCGACAGGTTGGCAATGTCAGCGTCCGAGGGCCGAGCCTGATGTCGGGCTATTTCCAGGACGCGGCGAGCACGCGTGATGCCTTGGGGCGGGACGGCTGGCTCGACACGGGGGATTTGGGCTACCTGACCGAGGCCGGGCTGTTCATCACGGGGCGTTCCAAGGATTTGATCATCGTCAACGGCCGCAATATATGGCCGCAAGACATGGAGCGGCTAGCCGAGGAGCAGCCGGAAGTGCGCGTTGGCGACGTCACTGCATTCGTGGCTCCGCATCCTCAGGGCGGCGAAGTCGTGGTCATGCTGGTCCAGTGCCGCCTGACCGAAGAGACGCGCCGTGATGCGCTGGTAAGCCGCCTGCAGCGTATGACCTACAGCGAATTCGGGATAAAATGCCGCATCGAGCTGGTCCCGCCGAAGACGCTGCCGCGGACGTCCTCGGGCAAGCTCTCGCGCGCCGAGGCGAGGCGACGCTTTATCGAGCGCGTCGGCTGGGATCGCCAGAGCAAGATGGTCATGGAGACGCCCAAGGCCGTAGCCTCCCGTTGAGGAGCGATGGCCGGCGTAGTGGCGCTAACCGGCGCGACGGGATTTATTGGCAGCGCCTTGTGCGAGCCGCTCGCCCGAGCCGGATGGCAGATTCGCGCTCTGGTGCGGCGGATCCCGGATGCGCCACCGGCGCCGAGCATGCAATGGATACCGGGCGACCTTGACGATGCGTCCGGCCTGGAACGGCTGGTGGCCGATACCGATGCCGTCATACACTGCGCCGGCGCGGTGCGCGGCCGAAGCGCCGAGCGGTTCCAGCAGATCAATGTGCACGGCTCGGAACGGTTGCTGCAGATTACTCGCAAAGCAGCTCCCGGCGCTCGCTTTCTGTTCATGTCCTCGCTCGCCGCCCGCGAGCCGAGACTCTCCTGGTACGCCGCATCCAAGCACCGCGCCGAGGAACTCTTAGCGCAGCAAGCCGGCACGATCGCGCTCACCATCTTCCGTCCCACCGCGGTGTATGGACCCGGCGACCGCGAGCTCCGTCCCGTTTTCCGACTCCTGCGGCACGGCTGGCTCCCCGTCGTGGGTGACCATGAGGCCCGCTTGACCCTGCTGCATGTGCACGATCTCACGGCCGCTGTGCTGCGCTGGCTCAACTGCTCTCACCCCCTCATCGGTACCTTCGAGCTCCATGATGGACGCCGTGGCGGCTATACATGGCAGAGCGTCGCCACCCTCGCCGCTGAGGTCTACGGCCGTCCGGTAAGATTGCTGCGCCTGCCGACCGTCGGCCTGACCTTGGCTGCCGCCGCCAACCTGCGCCTCGGGCGGTGGCTCGGCTATCAGCCGATGCTCACGCCGGGAAAATTGAGGGAACTTCGGCATCCTGACTGGATATGCGACAATGGCGCGCTCGCTGAGGCGCTCGGCTGGCAACCCGAAATCGATCTTGAACGCGCGATGCGGGAAGGGCTGGGCGGATAAACACGCTACCACCAGGGTGCGGACACACGGTCCAACCGGGGCTTGCAGGGCATGGCAGACTACCAACAGATTCTCGACCGACTCTACGCCCACCTGCGCTCCATGGCACCGGAGGGCACGACATTGGAGGAGGACACGGACTTGGTCAGCGAGCTCGGCCTCGATTCCGTCAACGTCATGGATCTGCTGCTGGAAATCGAAGAGGACTTCGATATTTCCGTACCTTTGAACATCCTTGCCGACATCCGCACTCCCGGGGACCTCGCTCGCGCAATCGCCCGGTTGATGGAGACGGGATAATGGCGTTGTTCGACAAGTTCAATAAGCTCGTCAGCGACCGTGCAGAGCTCTTTCCCACCGGTCCAAACCCCTTCGAAACGCGCATCGAACAAGTGTACTCACCGACCGAAGCGCGTATCGGCGGACGGCGCGTACTGCTCGCGGGCACCAACAATTACCTCGGTCTGACGTTTGCGCCCGAATGCATCGAAGCCGCCCATAAAGCCTTGGATCGGGAAGGGACGGGGACCACGGGTTCGCGGATGGCGAACGGCAGCTACGGCGGCCACTACGCACTGGAAGCCGAGCTCGGGGATTTTTATCAATGCCGTTCGGTGATCGTTTTCTCCACCGGCTATCTCGCCAGCCTGGGCCTGATCGGCACGTTGGCCGGCTCGCAGGACGTGATTTTGCTCGATGCGGATTGCCACGCCAGCATCTACGATGCCTGCCGACTCAGCGGCGCTCAGATCATACGGTTTCGACACAATGACGTTGCCGACCTCGAAAAGCGTCTGCAGCGGCTCAAAGAACGTGCCGAGAACACGCTGATCGTCGTGGAAGGGCTCTACAGCATGCTCGGCGACCGCGCGCCGCTGGCCGAGATCGCCGCCATAAAACGCCGCCACGGTGGCTGTCTCGTGGTCGACGAAGCGCATTCGCTGGGCGTGCTCGGCGAGTGCGGCCGCGGGCTCTGCGAGGAGGCCGGGGTCGCCGGTGAGGTCGACTTCGTCCTCGGCACGTTCAGCAAAAGCCTGGGATCCGTAGGCGGATTCGTCGCCAGCAATCACCCCGAATTGGAATACTTGCGCTACGCTAGCCGCCCATACATCTTCACGGCATCGCCCTCGCCCTCCGTGATTGCCTCCACGCGCGCGGCGCTGCATCTGCTGCGTAGCCGCCCGCAGCTGCGCGAGCGCCTTTGGGCCAACGCCACCAAGCTGTATCGGCAGTTGAAGGCCATCGGCTGCCGCCTCGGCCCCGAGCCGAGCCCAGTCGTGGCAACCCTGCTCGGCTCCCGCCACCAGGCCGTGGCGTTCTGTCAGGGGCTGCTCGAACGGGGCATCTATGTCAATCTCGTGCTGCCCCCGGCCACACCGGGCGGCTACACTCTGGTCCGCTGCAGTGTCAGCGCGGCCCATAGCCCGGAGCAGATCGACACGATCTGCGAGGCGTTCGCCGATCTGCAAGCGATCCTAAGCCCCTCGGATACGCTGGGTGCCGGAGAGGATTGAAAGCTCATTCCAGCGCCGCGCGCTCGCTGGTGAGGTGGCCATGCTCATCGGGCCCGCTCGCGCCCGAAGACGGCCGCCGCGGTGACGGTTGCGGGCACTCTCGTGCCGGTGCGTCGGCACGGTGCCAAGTCTGGGTCTTGCCAAACAATGGCAGCCCAACGTAGGCACGAACCCGGAGCTCGTCGCGTGCGGCCAGTGTCAGGTAGCTATGATAGGTCTTCCCCTTGCGCGGATCATAGATCTGACCATCATCCCAGACACGCTCGGATGTTTGCCGGAAACCTTCGAGCACCCTCAGCCCGCAAAGAGGCTGTTCTCGCTTGCCGGCGTTCGGGTTATGCCGGTCACGCTTGAGCTTGCCATTGCCGCGGTAAGGCTTGGCGAGCCAGACAATACGACCGCAGAGCTCCGCGCCGCAGCTCACGATACGCACCGCGACCGTGGACTTCTCGTTGAGCCAGACACCGAGCGGCCCGGGCTGATCGCCCGGCGCCGCCCGAAGCACCGTGCCGGCGAGCAACAAAGCAGCCGACGCCACGCTAAGCAGACGCATCAAACAAGTTCCTCGCAGCGCGGCAATGCCGTGCCTCGGATGGGTTGTCAGGGGCAGAGACGGGCGCGCTGGCCACACCGCACGACGGTCCGCGATGCAACGCTCCCGCGCCGGATCAAATCGCTGACGGGGCGACCAAACGAATCAGCGTATTATTATCGCGGCCGGCCCCGCATCTCAACCACGCCCACACGAAGGCTCCTGTCGCCCAAGCGCGCGCGGTGAGGGCATGAGCACCCCCCCCATCGTTCGGGTCGCCGTACCCTCCCCGCTCTACGATTTGTTTGACTACACCTTGCCCTCGGCGACGCCGCTGCCGTGCGTCGGTGCCCGGGTGCGGGTGCCGTTCGGCAAGCGCCGGGTGGTTGGCCTCGTCACGGCCGTGGTTCGCGAGACCTCCATCGAGCACCAGCGCCTGCGCCCGATCGAAACCGTGCTCGATCTCCAGCCGGTGCTTCCCGCGGAGCTCATGGAATTGCTGCTCTGGGCGAGCCGCTATTATCAGCACCCAATCGGTGAGAGCCTGGCTACGGCGTTACCGCGCTTGTTGCGCCTTGGCCGACCCGCCGCGCCGGCGCGCGAGCGCCTGTGGCGAATAACGCCAACCGGCCGAGCCATTGCTGCAGAAGCGCTGCGTCCGCGTGCGCCGCGGCAGGCAAGACTGCTTGAGACTCTGCAGCAGTCGAACGGGCCTCTACGCCGGGCCGAGCTGGAAGAGTCGGCCGCTAATTGGCGTGGTGCCCTCGAGCGCTTGGTTGCTCGCGGCTGGATCGAGACCTCGGACAAACCCGCCTATGGGCTGCACTACGGCAATGCTCGGCTCGCCGCGCCAGAGCTCAATACAGCGCAACGCAGCGCCATCCAAGCGATCACCGCCGCGTTGAACGGCTTTCAGGCGCTGCTGCTCGAGGGCGTGACGGGCAGTGGCAAGACGGAGGTCTACCTCGCCGCGATCGAGGCCGTTCTCGCCGCGGGGCGCCAGGTGCTCGTGCTGGTGCCCGAGATCGGACTGACCCCGCAGCTGGTGGAGCGCTTCACCAGGCGCCTCGATGCCACCCTCGCCGTACTGCATTCGGGGCTCTCCGATGCCGAGCGGCTGGGAGGCTGGCTTGCCGCCGGCAACGGCGCCGCCTCGGTGATCATAGGCACCCGCTCGGCGGTGTTCGCCCCGCTGGCGCGCCCGGGGCTGATCATCGTCGACGAGGAGCACGATGTTTCCCTCAAACAGCAGGATGGCTTTCGCTATTCGGCGCGCGATCTCGCCGTGGTTCGCGCTCGGCGCCTGCACATCCCGATCGTGCTGGGCTCGGCCACGGTCTCGCTCGAGACGCTGTACAATGCGCGCCGGGGGCGCTATCGACCGCTGCGCCTGCCGCACCGGGCCGGCGGCGCCGCGACGCCGACCTTTTGCCTCCTCGATGTGCGAGGGAAAAAGCTGCGAGAGGGGCTATCCCAGCCTTTGGAGCAACGGCTGAAAAGCCACCTCGATGCCGGCCACCAAGCGCTGCTGTTGCTGAACCGCCGCGGTTTCGCGCCAACGCTGCTGTGTCACGAATGCGGCTGGGTTGCCCAGTGCCGGCGTTGCGATGCCCGACTGACGTATCACGACACCGGCAAACGCATCCGCTGCCACTACTGTTTCTACGAGCGCACCGTGCCGACGCATTGCCCGCACTGCGCCGGAGCCGACCTGCGGGCGCTCGGTTACGGCACGCAACGCATCGAGGCCGCGCTGCGGCTGGCGTTTCCCGGAGTCGGCCTGCTCCGCATCGATCGTGACAGCACACGCGGCAAAGGCGCCTTCGAAGCGCGAATGCAGGCGGCCCACCAAGGCAAGGCGCAGCTGCTGCTCGGCACTCAGATGCTCGCCAAGGGCCATCACCTGCCGACCGTAACGCTCGTAGCGATCATCGACGCCGACCAGGGCCTGTTCGGTTCGGATTTCCGGGCGCCAGAACGCTTCGCTCAGCTGTTGATTCAGGTGGCCGGCCGAGCCGGGCGTGCCTCGCGCCCCGGCGAGGTGGTCATTCAGACGCATTACCCGGAGCACCCATTGCTCCAGACACTGATCCACAAGGGCTATGAGGATTTTGCCGACAACGCCCTAAACGAACGCGAGCAGGCGAGCCTCCCGCCGTTTTCCGCCATGGCCTTGCTCCGCGCCGAGGCGCACGAGGCGCAGGCGCCAAGCGCTTTTCTGCATCAAGCGAAGGCGAGCGCGCGCCCAGCGCAAGGGATAAGCATATTGGGGCCGGTCCCGGCACCGATGGAGCGCCGCGCAGGACGGTACCGTGCTCAGCTGCTGCTCCAGTCGGCGCGCCGAGACACGCTGCAGGCTCTGCTGCGTGACTGGGTGCCACGCCTCGCCGCGCTCAAAGAGGCGCGCCGCGTGCGCTGGTCTCTGGATGTCGATCCGTTGGAGATACTGTAAATCGGCGCCACCGAGCCTCCGCAGGAGAACTTCCCTATAATGGCCGTGGCGTCAGCACGGTTCGCGACGCGCGTCGATGCGCGCCCGCGCGGCCTCCTTGCAAGCTCCGTCACAGCCAGGATAATAAGCGGTTTTGCACCTCGCGCAGCAAAACGCGGCCACCCAGTATGAAAAATCAGCTCGCCGAACTCTTGGAGCAAGCCCTCGCGTCGCTACGCCAGAATGGCACGTTGCCGACAGAGGCCGTGGTCGATATCCAAATCGATCGGGGACGGGCCAATGCCCACGGCGATTATTCGACCAATGTCGCCATGCAGCTTGCCAAGCCGGCGCGCCGCCCGCCTCGGGAACTCGCACAGCTTATCGTCGACGGGCTGCCGCGCCATAAATACATCGAGCGAGTGGAGGTGGCCGGGCCGGGCTTCATCAACTTTTTCCTGACCTCGGCCGCCGCGTTCGCGGTCATCCCCGAAATCATCGAGGCTGGCACACGCTATGGATTGAGCCGCATCGGCGCGAATCGGCAGGTCTTGCTGGAATTCGTCTCGGCCAATCCAACAGGCCCTCTGCATGTCGGCCATGGTCGTGGCGCGGCTTTCGGCGCCGCGCTCGGAAATCTGCTCACGAGCGCCGGTTTCCGAGTCCGGCGTGAGTACTACATCAACGACGCCGGCCGGCAGATGGATATCCTCGCGCTGAGCGTCCTCCTGCGCTACCTCCAGGCCTGCGGGGAGGATGTGCGTTTTCCCGACAACGGCTATCGCGGCGACTACATCCGTCACATCGCCGATGACCTGCACACGCGCCAGGGGGAGCGATTCCGGCTCGCCGGCACCGAGCTCATGCACGCCCTACCGGCGGATGCAAGCCAGGGCGGCGATCAAGAGGAGTACGTCGACGCCCTTGTCCGTCGGGCGAAGACACTGCTCGGCGAACCGGCTTATCGGGACGTGCAGCAAACTGCCCTGCAGTCGATCCTCGCCGATATCCGAGCGGATCTGCAGGAATTCGGCGTAAGCTACGATGAATGGTTCTCCGAGCGCGCGCTGCTGAGCGGCGGCGCAGTGGAACGCGCAATCGAGCGCCTCTCGTCAATGGGACATCTTTATAACGACGCCGGCGCACTGTGGTTTCGCTCCAGCGCCTTCGGCGATGAGAAGGACCGGGTAATACGCCGCTCTGACGGCCAGATCACCTATTTCGCCTCGGATATCGCTTACCACATCGACAAGCTCGAGCGCGACTTCGATTGTGCGATCGATATCTGGGGAGCCGATCATCACGGCTATGTCGCGCGCATTCAGGCCGCGCTCGCCGCGCTTGGCTATGCACCCGAGCGGCTGGAAATCAGGCTGGTGCAATTCGCCATTCTCTATCGCGGCTCCCAGCGGCTTTCAATGTCCACCCGCTCCGGCGAGTTCGTGACGCTCCGCGCGCTACGCGAGGAGGTGGGCAATGATGCGGCTCGTTTCTTCTACGTCATGCGCAGACCCGAGCAACACCTCGATTTCGATCTGGATCTCGCCAAGTCCGAGTCGAGTGACAACCCCGTCTACTATATTCAGTACGCCCACGCACGGATTTGCAGCGTCATGCGCCAACTCGCCGAGCGCGGTGGAAGCCATGACACGGCGCTGGGCTTGCAGGCCATAGAGCACCTCACCGAAGCGCACGAACGGCAATTGCTGGCCCAGCTGGGCCGTTACCCGGAGTTGGTAGAAACCGCCGCGCTAGCGCACGAGCCCCATCAGCTCGGTCATTACCTACGGGAACTAGCGAATGCCTTCCATACCTACTACAACGCCCACCCGTTTCTGGTGGACAATCCGAAGCTGCGCAACGCGCGACTCAACCTGATCATCGCCACCCGGCAGGTTCTGCACAATGGCCTCACGATACTGGGTGTCTCCGCACCGCAAAGCATGTAATCATGGCTCGAGAAACCAATAAACGCTCACGACAAGCCAGCCGGCCCTCCTCCACTGGGCACTCGCTGCTGCCGGGCTGGAGCTGGGGCCTGGCAGGGCTGAGCGTCGGCTTGTTCGTCGCTCTGCTGGTACAGCTGCATCATTCGACGCCGAGCAGCAGCGAGGCGGTTACCGGGCTCTTTCAGACCCACGAGGGGGCTGCTGGTGAGCCTGACGGGACGCCGGACGAGGAGCGAGCGTCGCAGCGCAACGAGCCCCAGCAACCCCAATTCGAGTTCTACAAGCTGCTGCCCGATCAGGAGGTAAGCGTGCCGGCTCCGGAACCGCGCCTAGCGGCTCCAGCCGTAAAGCCGCCGCCCGCTCCCACCGAGGCGAAGCACCCACGCCGACCGAGCAACGGGACGAAGCGAGAGGATAACGGCAACAAGGAGAGTACCGTCGGATACCTCTTACAGGTGGGCTCGTTTCGCAGTCTCAACGACGCCGATCAGCTGAAGGCGCATCTGGCGCTGTTGGGGATCGAGGCATCGATACAGAATGTGGAGCTTGCCAGCGGCGAAACCTGGCATCGGGTCCGCATCGGACCCTTCAGCAATCGCGCTAACCTCAACTCCATTCGAGAGCGTCTACAGACGAATAAGATACATACCATCCTGCTCAAGCGCGGCGGCTGAGGTCGACATTCTGGGCGGCAAACCCGAATACCCGCCGGCCGGTCGTAAAGATAAACACCGGCGCGCCAGCAAGCAGATACCAGTAAAAGGTGCAAAAACGCCAAACGAGGATAGCCGCGGCCGTAGTGCCGCCATCCAGATACGGTCGCAGCAGCGCACCGAAGGCAAGTTCGACACCGCCCGCGCCCCCGGGAAGGAACGAAACGTGACCCACCAAGAACATCAATCCCTGCGCGAGGAATATATAGGACCAGTGCCCTGAATAGCCCATGAAATAGAGCAGCACCGGCAACACCCCATAACGGAGCAGCCAGTGGCCGACGCAAAGCACATAGATCAACAACAGACGACGCGGGCCGAGGCGCAACAGAAGCGTGACGCTGCAACGGAACTGGATCAACCATCGGGCGAGCCGGTAACGTAACCGGCAAAGGCAGGGTACCCGGCGAATGACCCGCCCCAGCCAGATGGCCACCGGACGGTAGTGACGCGGCAGCCACAACATTAGGGTCACCCCGAGCGCCAGCACGCCAATCAATACCGCAGGCCCGCTGAACGACCGGGTGAGTCCCTGTCCGGTGAGAAACAGCACCAACGCCAACGGCATCGCCGTTGCGAAAAAGATCAAGTCCATCACCTGATCGAATGCCACAATGGCAGCCGCCTCGCCGAGGCGCAGACCGCGCCGGGAGAGCAGAAAGATGTAGGTCGCCGCACCGCCCGTCGAAGCGGGTGTGGCCACGGCGGCGAACTCGGCACTGACCACCGTGCGCAGCGCCTCACGCGCGCGCAGCCGCACGCCGAGACCACGGGCCAGGATGCGTATGCGCCCGGCATTGAACATCCAGCCCGCCACGATCATCGAGAGCAACAAAGCCACCACCGCAGGCGATATGGTGGCAAGCTGCTTGAAGCTGTCCACGCCCCCATAGACAAGCGGCAGCGAGAGACTCACAACCAGACTGACGAGGACGAGAAATCCCCACGAGAAGCGATTCACGTAGTCACACCCTCCCTCACATCCGAACAGCCTTGGGCGTGTAGCCAGGCTCGGGCAGGGGCCGGCCGATGAGAGATCGCAGTGTTCAGGTTGCCGATTTGCGGCGGTATCCGCAGAGGGCGGGGCAACTCGCGGCAGCGGCGAATATACTCACACGTTCTACAATAGCCGCACAGCTTACAGTCCGTTGCGCACGCCGTCACCCCCAGCGTGCCGGCAGCCATAACCGAGGCTGACCTAATTTGAAGGTATTGGGTGGTATACGAGCAAAACATCTGTCTCGATGTCAAGCATGGCCGCGTTCCGATGGAGCGAAAACAGGACCCGCTGCACCCCTTCGCTCACAAGCTGCGCTTGTTCCCCTGCGCGAATAACGCCTGCTTGAGACGGTAGAGCACCGAGATATCCGCCTCACCATGGCCTTGCTCGAGTAGGCGCTCGTAGTGCTTGAGCGTCATTTCCACCACCGGCAAAGCCACCCCGAGCTCATCGAGCATACTCCGGCAGATCGATAGGTCTTTATAGTGCAGTGCGCATTTGAAGCCGGGCTCAAATGAGCCACCCACCATTGTCGGGCCCCGATGCTCTAGGAACCAGTTGCCGGCCGCCCCGCCGCTGAGCAGCGCGATGACGGTGTCCATATCGAGACCCTGGGCCTCGCCAAAGGCCAAGGCCTCACATACGGCCTGATTGATCCCGGCGCACATGACCTGATTCACCGCTTTCGCGGCTTGGCCCTGACCCGAATCACCGACGCGAACCACTTTACGCGCAATGGCATCGAATACCGGCATGGCACGCTCGATCGCAACGGCGTCGCCGCCCGCCATTATCACCAGGCTGCCCGAATGGGCGCCTTCTTTGCCACCCGAGACCGGCGCGTCGATGAACCACGCGCCATGGCTTGCGACGCGCTCGGCCACTTGCTGCACCGTACTAACGGCGATGGTCGAGGTGTCCACGATGATCTTGCCGCGGCCGATGCCGTCTTCCATCGCCGCCACCACCTCAAGCACATCGGCGTCCGCCGAGACCGAAATGATGATGACATCGCACTCACGCGCCAACGCGGCCGGATCAGGGCTTACGCTCACTCCCAGCGTTTCGGCAAGCGTCGCGGCCGTGGACGTGCTGCGATTCCAGACACCGCTCAGCAGCCCGGCCTTCGCTAGGCGCCGCGCCATTCCACCGCCCATGGCGCCGAGGCCGATCACTCCCACTTTCATTACTGTCCTTCCTCCTCTGTCACGCCGCTGCCGTGTGGACCGTTGAGATAGGTGTAGCCCTGGAGGCCTGCCTCGAGCTCGCGCAGACACTCCCTGCGCACCGCCTCGTCGAGCGGTGCCGTGACCACACGCCGGCGGTAGCTCTGCAGCAACTCCCGCCCGTCGAAATGGACCTGACGCAGCACGGCTTCGATGCTGTCACCGTTGCGCGCGTCCGTGAGCCGGTAGCCCTCGGGCGTGAGCACCACATTGACCGAGTCGGTATCACCGAAGAGATTATGAATATCGCCCAGAATTTCCTGGTACGCCCCGACGAGAAAAACGCCGAGCACCAAGGGCTCACCGGCGCGACAGATCGGCAGCGGCAGCGTGCGCTCCACGCCGGCCCGGTCCACGTACAAGCGCACGGTCCCATCGGAGTCACAGGTGAGGTCCTGCAGCACGCAACGCCTGACGAGCGGTTCATTGAGCCGGTGCAACGGCAGAATCGGGAAAAGCTGATCGATGGCCCAGATATCGGGCATCGATTGAAACAGCGAAAAATTGCCGAACAGCTTGTCGGCGAGCTTCTCCTCGAGCTCATCGAGCACATCGCGATGCGCGCGCACCTGTGGATCCAAGCGGCTGTGCACGCGCCGGCAGGTGGCATGATAGATGCGCTCGGCCTCGGCTCTTTGCGCCAGACTGAGCAGGCCGTGCGTGTACATGCTCTGAGCTTCGTGCAGCCAGTGACAGGCATCATGATAAACCTCGAGCGGCGAGCGCCGCTCCCCCTGCGCGAGACCGCGCCAGAGATCGCGAAGAATCGGCGGCGCGCGGTCATCGGGCGCGGGCAGATCCGGCGGGTCCGGCGCCCGGTCGACATCGATCACGTCCGTGATGAGCACGGCGTGATGCGCCGTCATGGCCCGGCCCGATTCGGTAATGATGTCCGGATGGCGCAATCCGGCGGCGCTGGCAAGCTCGCCTAGCGTATGGACGATGTTGTGGGCGTATTCTTCCACCGTGTAGTTGATCGAGCAGAAGTTGCGCGAACGGGTGCCTTCGTAGTCCACGCCCAAACCGCCGCCAACGTCCACGCAGCCCACCGGCGCCCCCAGCCGGTTGAGCTCGACATAGTAGCGGGCCGCCTCGCGCATCCCACGCTGGATGTCGGCAATGTTGGGGATCTGAGAGCCGAGGTGAAAATGCAGCATCTGCAGCGAAGCGAGCATGTCCACCTCGCGCAGGCGCTCGACCACGGTCAGTGCCTGGGCGGCGGAAAGCCCGAACTTGGACTTCTCGCCACCGGTGTTCTGCCATTTCCCCTCACCGATGGAGGCCAGGCGCACGCGTAAGCCCAAGCGCGGCTCGACACCGAGGCGCCGCGACTCGAGAATGATCAGCTCGAGTTCGGAGAGTTTCTCCACCACGATCCAGCAATCCAGCCCCAGCTGCCGTGAGCGCAACGCCAGACGGATGTACTCGCGATCCTTATAGCCGTTGCAGATGATGCGCCCGCCGTCGGCAGAGATCGCCATCGCGCCCATGAGTTCGGGCTTGCTGCCGCATTCCAAACCGACCCGATCTTCAGCACCGGCCAGGATCTCCTCCACCACCCGGCGCTGCTGATTCACCTTGATCGGATAGACGGCGGTATACGAACCGTCATAGCCATGCGCGCTCATCGCGCGGCGAAAGGCTCGACACAAGCGGGCCACCCGATCGTGGAGGATATCGATGAAACGCACCAGCACCGGAAGCGCGAGACCGGCGCGGCGTATGTCCCGCGCAAGCTCGTAAAGATCCACCTCGCAGCCGTCCCGGCGACCGTCGGGTCGCGCAATCAGCCGTCCAGCATGCGTGATGTCGAAGTAGCCGCCGCTCCAGTAGCCGATGTTATAGATTTCTCGGGCCGGATGACCGCTCGCATTATCCATGTACAATCACAATCGTGGCGATACACAAAGGTCGCCCAGTTTACCATCCGTGCTCAATAGCCGAATCCGGTGACGCGCCGGCGCCCGGCGGACGAGCGACTGCAAAGCAGCACGGTACCATCCCGCGGCGCCGCTCGGTGGCGCCGGGCGGGCCGGCGTCCGGGAACGAAATGACCATGGCCCTTGACGAGAACTGGTTCACAGAAATAGTCGACAGCGAGGGCATCGCCTTCTCGCTTCGCATACGGCAGAGACTGCATGTCGAGCAGTCACCGTATCAACGCGTCGAAGTCTTCGAAACGGCGCATTGGGGCCGCCTGATGGTCATCGACGGGTGCGTGATGCTCACCGCGCGCGACAACTTCATCTACCATGAGATGATGGCGCACCCTGCCTTGTTCACCCATGCCAGAGCGCGGGACGTGCTGATCATCGGCGGCGGCGATTGCGGCACTTTGCAGGAAGTGCTCCGCCACGCGGAGGTACAGCGGGTGATGCAGGTCGAGATCGACGAGCGGGTCACCCGGATTGCCGAGCGCTTCTTTCCCGAGCTCACGGCCATGAACGCCGACCCGCGCTGCGAGTTGCGCTTCGAGGACGGCATCGAGTTCGTGCGTCGCTCGGCCGCGGAATCCTTTGATGTGGTCATCATCGACAGCACGGATCCCATCGGCCCGGCGCGCGATCTGTTCGGCTACGATTTTCTGCGTGAGACTCACCGCATTTTGAAACCGGGCGGTGTCCTCGCTCAGCAGAGCGAGTCCCCGCTGCTGCATGCGCAGAGCATCCTCAAGCCGCTGCACCGTACCTTGGCGGGAGCAAAATACGCCCACTGCGCGACCCTTTCCTTTCCCGTGCCGAGCTATCCAAGCGGCTGGTGGAGCTGCACGCTGGCCGGCAAGAGCCGCGACGTACGGGAGTTCCGCCGCGCCGCCGCAGCCGCGCGGCCCTTTCCGACCCGCTACTATAATGAAGAAGTGCATTGCGGCGCGCTGGCGCTACCGCCATTCTGCCGCGACCTGTTCGATGCTTGACACGAAGGCCTCGTCATCGCCGGCGGCGCCCAGGTCAGCGTGTCTGCATCCGAACCAGACGGTCCACGCGCAGACGCTCCCGCTCATCGAACAAGCGACGAGCCGCCAGCCGATTGGCCAGCAATGTGCCGAAGCCACTGCCGACGGTGATCAGTAAAAAGATCAGGATTTGATATTTGACGGCTTCCGCCGGTGGGCTGCCAGCCAGGATCTGACCGGTCATCATGCCCGGCAAACTCACCACGCCCGCGGCAGCCATACCGTTGATCAGAGGAATCATGCCGCTGCGCATGCTTTCGCGGCTGACCGACCCCAAGGCCTCCTGCCATCCTTGCCCCAGCATCAGGCGCGCCTCGATGATATCGCGCTGCTGCCACGCGCCTTCGATCAGCCGATCCTGGCTCAGTGCCACGCCGTTCATGGTATTGCCGAGAAGCATGCCGAGCAGCGGAATCGCATACCTCGGCTCGTACCAGGGCTCGGCCTGCACCAGCGCAATCAGTGCGAACCCGGTGACGGAAAACGACGAAACGAACATGGCCGCGGCGCTGATGCCGAAGCTCCACCATCCGGCGAGCCGTCGGCGTTGCCGCGCCACCACCTCCCAACCGGCAAGCAGCAACATGACCACGGCCATCAACGAAACCCAGTGAAGGGCGGTGTGCGCGAAGAGTGTCTCCAGCACGACGCCTACCAGCGCGAGCTGAATCACCATGCGGGCGGCCGATATCAGCAGTGGACGACTGATCTCCAGACGCGCGCGGGCCGCGAGCGCCGCCAGAATCACCACCAAAATCGCGGCGACGCTGAGATCCAGCCACCCCAAATGCTCCATCTTCATGGGAATACGCGTTGCAATCTGCCTTCGGTGATCCGGTAGCCGCGCTGCGCTACCCGCGCCGCCTGGGTGGGATTGTGGGTGACCCAGAGCACGGCCGTGCCATTTTGCTCGCGACGCTCAGCAAGCCAGCGCTCGACCCGTCCGGTCGCGTCGGCATCCAGATTAGCGGTCGGCTCATCGAGCAGCAAAACTCGCGGTTCCAGTGCCGCCGCGCGCACCAGCGCCAAACGCTGACGCTCCCCGGAGGACAGGCGGCGAATGGACCAACCACGCACCTCGGGGTCAAAACCCAGTGCGGTGAGGTCCCTATCCGGGCTGCCATTGAGATGCACGCCCACCGTATCCGCCCACCAATGGCTGTCCGCCGGAACCATCACCACCCGATGGCGCCACTGCGCCGGCCGAAACGCGCGCCGGTCCGTGCCGTCGAGTGAAACGTTGCCGAGATGCTCGTCGAGATCGGCAATCGCGCGCAGCAGCCGCGTCTTGCCGCTGCCGGACACGCCGGCGAGACTCACGCATTCGCCCCCGGCGAGCGTGAGATTCACGTCGCGAACACTGCCGCAATCGAGGTTTTCTATGACCAGGCCCGTGCTCATCATACCGCTGTCAGCCGTCGCTCGCCCCTTGAGAGCGAGGTAATCATCCCTCGGGCCTGAGAGATCAAGCCCCGTGCACGCCACCTTGGCCAATCACGCCCAGCGGCAAATCGCGCTGTGCCCCATCGGCGCCCGTGGCGATGAAGCCACCGACCGCAACCGCTCTCGCTCGCTCAGAGGTTATAGCCGCGCTCATCATGCAATGCGATATCGAGGCCCGCCATCTCCTGCTCGTCGGTCACCCGCAGCCCGATGAACGCATCGATGCCCTTCAGCAGCGCAAAGGTGAGCAAGGCATCATAGATGATCGTTACCAACACGCCCAGTATCTGTCTGCCCGCTTGTCCTACAAGGGAAACTTCGGCCGGCAGGCCGACGCCGCCCAGCGGCTCGACCACGAAGATGGCCATAGTGAGCGCGCCGACGATGCCTCCCACCCCGTGCACACCGAAACAGTCCAGAGCATCATCATAACCGAGCGCCGGCTTAGCGCGGGTGACGGCATAGAAGCAGGCGAGACCGGCGCCAGCGCCGATGATCAGTGCGCCGAGCACGCCGACCAATCCGGAAGCGGGCGTGATCGCCACCATTCCGGCCACGGCCCCGGAGGCGATCCCCAAAGCGCTCGGCTTACCGTGACCGACCCACTCGGCGATCATCCAGCTCAATGCCGCCGCGGCCGTGGCGATCTGGGTCGCCAGCATCGCCCGACCGGCGATCGCATCCGCAGCGAGTGCGCTGCCGGCGTTGAAGCCGAACCAACCGACCCAAAGCATGCCGGTACCGACGAGCGTGAATACCATATTGTGCGGCATCATCGGGGTAGCCGGATAACCCCGTCGCCGACCCAGCACCATCGCCGTGACCAGCCCCGCCACCCCGGCATTGATATGCACCACCGTGCCGCCCGCAAAATCCAGCACGCCGAGAGCGCCGAGCCAACCGCCGCCCCACACCCAATGAGCAACCGGGATGTAGACCAGGCTCAGCCAACCGCCGACGAACCAAAGCATGGCGGAGAACTTCATGCGCTCGGCAAACGCCCCCACGATAAGCGCCGGCGTGATGACGGCGAAGCTCAGCTGGAACATCGCGAACACGGTCTCCGGGATACGGCCACCGTCAAGTACTCCGTCCACACCGAAGAGCAACGATTTCGCGAGCGAACCAACGACCGGCTGCAACCCACCGCCGTCGGCGAATGCGAGGCTGTAACCGTAGGTGGCCCACAAGAGGCTGACCAGACAGGTAATGGCGAAGCACTGCATCATGATCGACAATGCATTCTTGCTACGCACCATGCCGGCGTAGAATAGGGACAGCCCCGGGATCGTCATGAAGAGCACGAATGCGGTGGCCGTCAACATCCAGGCGGTGTCGCCCGAGTCGACACGCTGAGCCTCGGCGGCCACCGCTGCGAGCGGAGCGGGCAACATTAAGATTGTGACGAGGCCGAGAGCTTTGCGAGTCGAGCGAACGTCCATGGATGCCTCCTCCGTGACTGCCTTATTCACGCGCGCAGCGCCGCTTTGCCGGTCTCGTTGGTACGGATACGCACAATCCGCTCGAGCGGTGAGACGAAGATCTTCCCGTCGCCCGCCTTCCCCGTGCGGGCGGCTTGACAGATCGCCTCGAGGGCCTGCTCCACACAACCATCATCCAGCGCCGCCTCGACCTTGATCCGGGGCAGCAGGTCGGCCCGGTACTCCACGCCCCGATAAAGCTCGCCATGATCCACATGGCGTCCGAACCCCTTTACCTCCGATACGGTGAGCCCCTGCAGGCCGAGCCCGCAGAGTGCCTGACGCACGTCGTGCAATTTGAACGGCTTGATTACCGCGACAACGTATTTCATATGGCTTTCCCTATGTGTTTTCGCCACCGGCAACGGGCTTTTGTTCCGATCTGCGCGGACAGCAAAGCATGGTCTGGGCCAATGCCTGTTTTCCTCGAAGAAACAATCACATGTAATACGCCCCCGACCGCCCTGCCACAAGCGCCGGCCTCTTTCAGGTGCAAAAGGCATCGTCGTGGTGCACAGGAAAGGCGCTGGCGGGCGGATCGCCGCCGACTTACAATGGTTCAGGCCGTCATGAAGGAGGCAGCCCAATGCTCGATCCGAAGCAACTCGATGAGCTTGCACGTCGATTCACGGAAAGCCTTCCGCCCGGGATGCGCGAGTTCCAACAGGAGGTCGAGAGGAATGTGCGGGCCACCATGCAGTCCGCCTTCGCCCGCATGGATTTGATCACACGCGACGAATTCGACGCTCAGGCGAAAACGCTGGCGCGAACGCGGGCGCGTCTGCATGAGCTGGAGGCGCAGGTGGCCGCACTCGAAACGGCGCTGAAGGCCGCCGCCACGCCCGGCGAGACGCCCTCGGCGGGCAAGGGTCCGACACGGCGCGCGCGCAGCACGGGCAAGGATCCGCAATCCAGCAACGAATGACGCCCCGTTTCGGTCAGCGAAATGGGCGCTCGGTTCGGCCAAGGAGGGTGCCGTGTCTGTTGCCGTCGCCTACGGGCGGGCTGCCGTTGGGGTACAGGCACCCTCGGTTGCCGTCGAAGTACATTTGACCAACGGCCTGCCGTCGTTGTCCGTGGTCGGGCTTCCGGAAACGGCCGTAAAGGAAGCAAAAGACCGCGTACGCAGCGCCATACTGACCAGCGGATTCGACTTCCCCACGCGCCGGATCACCGTCAATCTCGCCCCCGCCGATCTGCCCAAAGAAGGCGGTCGCTTCGATCTGCCCATCGCGGTGGGCATTCTAGCCGCCTCGGGTCAATTGCCCTGCAATGAGCTCGAGTCCTACGAGTTTGCCGGTGAGCTGGCACTGACCGGCAAGCTTCGCGCAATCAGCGCCGTTCTGCCGATGGCGCTGCACACCCGCCAGAGCGAACGTTGGTTGATCGTACCGCGCGAGAACGCGCCCGAGGCGATGTTGGCCGCCGAGGACAATGTTCTCGGTGCCGCTCACCTGCTCGATGTCTGCGCTCATCTCAGCGGAACGACTCGCCTTGAGGCCGTGGAGGCACCGCGCGGCGTGCCGAGCGCGCAAGCCCCGGACCTTGCCGATGTGCGGGCGCAGCAGCAGGCCAAACGCTGTTTGGAAATCGCCGCCGCCGGTGAGCACAGCCTGCTGCTGATCGGACCACCCGGCACCGGCAAGAGCATGCTTGCACGACGCCTGCCCGGCCTGCTGCCTCCCATGTCCAAACAAGAAAGCTTGGAGACGGCGGCGGTGCTCTCCGTAGCCGACGGGGGCTTTCGCCCCGAGCACTGGGCTCGGCGCCCCTTTCGTGCCCCGCACCACAGCGCCTCGAACGTCGCACTGACCGGTGGCGGGACTCGACCGCGACCGGGAGAGATTTCCCTGTCTCACAACGGCGTGCTTTTTCTCGACGAGTTGCCGGAGTTCAATCGCGCGGCATTGGAAGCACTGCGCGAGCCCGTCGAGACCGGGCGGGTAATTATCTCCCGTGCCGCCGCCAAGGCGGAGTACCCGGCCAACTTTCAGCTTGTGGCCGCCATGAACCCATGTCCCTGCGGCCATCTCGGGGACACCGCGGCGACTTGCCGCTGCACGGCCGATCAGATCGCCCGGTACCGGGGCCGGCTCAGCGGTCCGCTACTCGATCGCATCGACATGCACGTCGCCGTTCCCCGGCTGACGGCCGCCGAGATGAGCGAAAGCGCAGCGGCCGAGCCCACCTCTGTCGTCCGCCAACGCGTCGTCACCGCCCGTCAGCGTCAGACTGAGCGCGACGGCAAGCCGGCGGCGCGGCTCACAGCGAGCGAAGTGGAAATCGCCTGCCCGCTCGGCGAAGCGGAGTTGCGGCTCCTACAGCAGGCGATGGAACGGCTCCGCTTCTCGCCCCGCGCCTACCACCGCTGCCTGAAGCTCGCGCGGAGTATCGCGGACCTCGCCGGTGCCGAGCGCATACGCTGCACGCACCTCGCCGAGGCGATCGCTTATCGGCATTGCCTGCATACACCCTAATGGATCCTGTTGCACGCGCCCACCGGCGAATATCGCGCGAAGTGTGCTCGAATTCGCAGCTGCCGCGATAAACAATAAGGCCAAATCATGCCATACTGGCGCACCGCGGCATCAGGGTGACCTCCGACCTCAGCAACCAACCCTCGCCGCATTGAACGACCCGCCCCTTGCCTGAACATTCTCAGTAAGTAGGTCGCTTTAGCCGATCAACGAGCGTCGACGACGATGCGGGACATCACCCGTCGCCGGTGACGCCAAGAAAGGGGCCAAGGAACGATCGAAACCATGCGACAATGCGCGAACATGCCTCGCCGTCCCCCCGGTAGGCATCGACGTTACATGAGCGGTGAATGAAGGTTCTGGTGATCGGCGGCGGCGTCATTGGCACCACCACGGCGTGGTGTTTGCGGCAGAGCGGTCACGAGGTCACCGTCGTCGACCGGGCAAGCACACTGGCCGCCGAGGGAAGCTTCGCCAACGGCGGGATGCTGCACGCGAGCCACACCGAACCCTGGAATACCCCCGCCGCCCTGCGCCAGCTCACGCGCTGGATCGGGCGGGAGAACTCGCCCCTGCTCCTGCGGCTCTCGCAATTGCCGTATCTGCTCGGCTGGGGCGTCGGCTTCTTGCGCTATAGTCGCCCTCACCACCACCGGCGCAACACGCGCATCAATACCCGGCTCGCCCGCTACAGTCACCGGATGACACAGCGCATCCGGGAGCAAACCGGTATCCGCTACGATGATGCGCAGCACGGCATCCTCAAGATCTTCCGTTCCCGGCACGAACTCGACAAGGCGGCGCTGACCGCGGCGCTGACCGCGGAGCTCGGCGTGCGCCACGAGATTCTCGACGTGCCGGCCACGATCGCCCTGGAACCCGCCCTCGCGGGGGTACGCGAGGCGCTCGTCGGCGCGATCTATTATCCGGACGACGAGAGCGGTGATGCCTGCCTTTTCACTCGTCGTCTGGGTGAGCTGGCCGCACGGCAAGGCGTCTGCTTCGAGCTGCGCACGGAGGTGCGTCGCATCGAGCTCAGAGACGGCTCCATTCATGGCGTCGTGACCAGCCGCGGCCTGCGCCAAGCCGACTGCTACGTGCTCGCCGCCGGCGCGGACGCGCCGCTGCTCGCCAAGCCACTCGGCATCGATCTGCCGATCCGCCCGGTAAAAGGCTACTCCGCGAGCCTAAGCACCACCGGTTGCCCCGGGGTGCCGCGGGTGCCCATCATCGACGAACGCCATAAGGTCGTGATGACCCAGCTGGGCGAGCGCCTGCGCATCGCGGGAACCGCCGAGTTTGCCGGCTACGATTACAGCATCCGGGAACAGCGCGTGCGCACCATCATCGAGCAGGCCCTGAGCAATTTGCCGGAACTCGCCGCCACGGTGGATCGGGACGCGGCTTCCGGCTGGGCCTGCCTGCGCCCGCTCACGGTGGACGGCCCCCCCATCCTGGGACGCACTCCGGTATCCAACCTCTTGCTGAACGTGGGCTCCGGTCACCTTGGTTGGACGTTCGCCGCCGGATGCGCCTATGCGCTCAACGATATCCTCGCCGGAGGCCAGCCCGAGCTCGATCTCGACGGGCTCACGCTCGCGCGCTTTGCGCGCAGCACCTGATCGCCCGCTCAGTGTTCTATCTTAGTGAAGGTGAAAACCGCTTTCGCCTCGCACGGCCACCATCGACATCCGCGCCTAACCGCAGGCCTTGCGTGCGTTGCGAAACAGTCGCAACCATGGACTGTCCTCGCCCCACTGCCGTGGCGACCAGGCAAGCTGGATCGTGCGGTACACCCGCTCCGGATGGGGCATGAGGATGGTGAAGCGCCCGTCACGGCTAGTGAAACCGGTCACCCCCTCGGGTGAACCGTTGGGGTTTGCCGGATAACGCTCGGTGGGCCGGCCGAAATTATCCACATAACGCATGGCGACCACGTCGGCCGCGAGGGCCTGCCGAAGCCCTTGCGGCGAGTCGTACTGCGCGCGGCCTTCGCCGTGCGCCACGGCGATCGGTAGCCGGGAGCCGGCCATCCCCTCCAGGAATATCGAGGGAGACGCCATTATTTCCACCATCGCCAGGCGCGCCTCGAACTGCTCGGAGCGGTTGCGGACAAATTGCGGCCAAAGCTCGCTGCCCGGTATCAGCTCCCGCAGCCCGGCGAACATCTGACAGCCGTTACATATCCCGAGACCGAAGACATCGGGCCGCCCACAGAAGGCGGCAAATGCATCGCGAGCGCGGGCGTTGTAGAGAATCGATTTGGCCCAGCCGCCACCCGCTCCCAGCACGTCGCCGTAAGAAAATCCGCCGGCTGCGGCGATACCGTGGAATTCATCGAGGAAACGGCGGCCCTCGAGCAGATCGCTCATGTGCACATCGACCGCCATGAAGCCGGCTCGATCGAATGCCGCCGCCATCTCCACATGCCCGTTGACGCCTTGCTCGCGCAGCACCGCCACGCGCGGGCGTGCGCCGGCGCCGATGTACGGAGCACCGACGTCGTGCGCCGGATCGAACGTGAGCGCGGCGTGCAGCCCGGAATCCGAGCCTTCCAGCAAGGCATCGTATTCCTCACGCGCGCACTGCGGGTTGTCCCGCAGCGTCTGCATGCGCCAGGTTGTCTCGGACCACGCCCGCTGCAGCTCGACGCGGGGTGCCTCGAGCACGATCGTGCCACCGCGGCGGAACACCAAGCGATCATCGTCACGCAGACCACCGAGCACATGGCAATGGCGTCCCAACCCGGCCTCGTGCAGCGCGTCGAGCACCTGCGCGCGGCGCGCGCGCTCAACCTGCACGACGGCTCCCAGCTCTTCACTGAAAAGTGCCGCGAGCGGCGCGTCCCCCAGCTCGTCCAGGTTGGCATCCAAGCCGGTGTGGCCGGCAAACGCCATTTCCGCCAGCGTGACGAAGAGGCCGCCATCGGAGCGGTCATGGTAAGCGAGCAAGCGCTCCGCGCGGACGAGCGCCTGGATCGTGTTGAACGCTCTCACCAAGGCATCGGGGTCATTCAGATCCGCCGGCTCGTGACCCAGCTGCCCATATACCTGAGCGAAGGCGGAAGCGCCCAGGCGATTGCGGCCTTTGCCCAGGTCGATCAGAATGAGGTCCGTCTCGCCACGGTCGGTCCGCAGCTGCGGCGTGAGCGTTTTGCGCGCATCCTCTACCGCCGCGAACGCGCTGACAACCAGTGACAAGGGGGCCGTCACGCTCTTTGGCTCACCTGCCTCCTCCCACACCGTGCGCATGGACAGCGAATCCTTGCCGACCGGAATGGGGATGCCCAGCTTCGGACAGAGCTCCATCGCCACGGCGCGCACCGTTTCATAAAGACGCGCATCCTCGCCGCTGTAACCGGCAGCGGCCATCCAATTCGCCGACAGGCTCACCCGCGCGATTTCCCCCACCGCGGCCGCAGCGATGTTGGTAAGCGCCTCGCCCACCGCCAGGCGTCCGGACGCCGGGGCCTGCAGCAACGCAACGGGCGTGCGTTCACCGAGGGCCATGGCTTCGCCTGAATAGCCCAGATAATCCGCCAGGGTCACGGCCACATCGGCCACCGGGATCTGCCAGGGGCCGACCATCTGATCACGTGCGACCAGACCGGAGACGCTGCGATCACCAATTGTGATCAGGAAATGCTTGGCGGCGACGCAGGGCAGGCGCAGTATCCGCTGCGCCGCGGCGAGCGGATCGATGCCCGCGAGCATGAGCCTCGTCTTGGGTACCGGCCGGCTACGGGCCTGTCGCAACATCTTCGGTGGCTTGCCGAGCAGCAGTTCCAAAGGCAAATCCACCGGGGTATTGTCGAAATGCCCGTCACCGACGATCAGGCGGCGCTCCGCCGTGGCCTCGCCGACAACTGCATAGGGGCAACGTTCACGTTCGCAAATCCGGCGAAACGCCGCGAAACGATCCGGCTCGATCGCGAGCACGTAGCGCTCCTGGGATTCGTTGCACCACAACTCCAGCGGCGACATGCGCGGATCGGCATTGGGGATCGTGCGCAACTCGATGCGCCCGCCGCGGGCGAATTCATCGAGCAGCTCGGGCAATGCGTTCGCCAGGCCGCCCGCGCCGACGTCATGAATGGAAAGGATGGGATTACGCGCACCCGATCGCCAGCAGGTGTCGATCACCTCCTGGCAACGGCGCTCCATTTCGGGATTGCTGCGCTGAACCGAGGCAAAATCCAGCGCCTCCGCGCTCGCCCCACTGGCAAGGGAGGAGGCCGCTCCGCCACCGAGACCGATCAACATCGCCGGCCCACCCAGAACCACCAGCGCCGCATTGACCGGTATCGGCTTTTTGGCAACGTCCTGCGGGCGAATATTGCCAACGCCGCCGGCGAGCATGATCGGCTTGTGATAGCCACGCACCTCCGCGCCTTTGGCACCGGGCACCGTCATTTCGAACGTGCGGAAATAACCGCTCAACTGCGGGCGCCCGAACTCGTTGGCGTAGGAAGCGGCCCCAATGGGCGCGTGCAACATCACGTTCAGCGCGCTGACGATGCGCTCGGGATGACCGTATTCCTGCTCCCAAGGCTGCAATGCCTCGGGCAGGCGGAGGTTGGAAACCGCAAATCCGGCGAACCCGGCCTTGGGCTTGGCCCCGCGTCCGGTGGCCGCCTCGTCGCGAATTTCGCCGCCGACGCCGGTCGCCGCGCCCGCAAAAGGCGCGATCGCGGTGGGGTGGTTATGCGTTTCCACCTTGAGCACCAAGTGCGCCGGCTCCTCGAGAAGTCCGTAGACACCGTTGTCGGGATCCGCAACGAACCGGCGCGCGAAATGGCCCTCGATGACCGCCGCATTGTCACGATAAGCCGAAAGGACCCATTGTGGAGAGCATTCATGGGTGTGGCGAATCATTTGCAGCAGTGAGTGCGGGCGGCGTTCGCCATCGATGATCCAATCGGCATTGAATATCTTGTGCCGACAGTGCTCGGAATTGGCCTGAGCGAACATCATCAGCTCGACATCGCTCGGGTTGCGCCCCAGAGCTCGGTAGCTCTCCAGCAGGTAGTCGATCTCATCACTCGCCAGCGCCAGTCCCAGGTCGCGATTCGCGTGCTCGAGGGCGAGCTGTCCGTTACCGAGGATGTCGATATGCCCGAGTGGCGCGGGGTCGCTCAGATAAAAAAGCGAGCCGGCAGCACCAAGACTCGTAAGCACGGATTCGGTCATACGATCGTGTATGAGACCGTGTACCCGCTGTAGCTCGCCTGACGTAATCGCTTTGCCATCGGCCGCCCGCAAGCGATAAGCGATGCCGTGCTCGATACGCCGCACCTCGCTCAGGCCGCAATGGTGGGCGATGTCCGTTGCCTTGCTCGACCAGGGGGAAACGGTGCCGAGACGGGGCACGACGAGAAGCAACTGTCCGCCTTCCATGCCGGCGTCCCACCCAGCCTCGCAACCGAGCAGGTCCTGCAGCACCGCGTGCTTGCGCCCGCTGAGCTGCATCTCGATATCGACGAAATACATGTAGCGCGCGCTGACCGAATGCATACGGTCCACGGCTCGCTTGAGGTTGCTGACAAGCTGCTCGGTGCGAAAAGCGGATAGGGCGGAGCCGCCGGTGAAACTCAGCATGGCTTGCAATGGCCCGAGTCGATGGGAATGTGTGCTTCGCCTGCGAAGCACCCCGACCGTCAGTTCAGCTGTTCCTCGACCAACCCGAGTATCTTGCCGCTGATGCCCTCGGCCGCCGGGCTGCCGTCAAAACGGTGGACCGTAACCTGAATGTCGTCGTTCGCTTCGCTCAGGTCGATCCGGTATTGCTCGACCGTATCCGGAATATCGGAGCGCCAGAAAGCGACTGTGTCCAACAATCCTTTTTCCTTTGGCCCCACCTCGGCACGTGTATCGTAGCGCACGAAATAATGCCGCGCGCTGCGGTCCCGGTCGACGACGGTAAAACCGGCCCGGTCGAGGGCCAAGCCGATCCGCCGCCACGCCTTGAAGAATCGGTCGGGCAGAATCAAAGCGGACCGCCCATCGTCGAGCTGCCGCATCATGGGCTTGGGCTCACTCGGAGTGTCTTGGCTCACGAGGGTCGCCGATGCGGACGGCGCGCGCTCACCACCGAGCTCGGCCGAGAGCGCGGCCATGAACTCCCCTTCGAGGAAGCGATCGCCCTCGGCCAACCGCCACTGGCCTTGCTGGTCGCGCACGA